>VGNK01000028.1 GCA_016866055.1 Chloroflexota bacterium
CTCGGCGAGTGGGCGCGCGCGGCGCGCGCGGCCGCCGAGGGGCTGCGCGCCGCGATCGAGGCCGCGCGGGGCGCCTGAGCGATGCTCGACCTGCGGATGGGCGACGTGATCCGCATGCGACGGAAGCACCCGTGCGGGGCGCTCGAGTGGGAGGTCGTGAGGGTCGGCGCCGACGTGGGGCTACGCTGCCGCGGCTGCGCCCGCCGCATCCTGATGGATCGCGGGACGCTCTTCCGGCGCGCGAAGGAGATCGTGGAGCGCGGGCCGCCCCTCAACCCCGCGATCGAGCGGGCGCTGTGGGGCGAGCCCCCGCGTCCGCAGGCGTGAGCCGCTCGGGCGCGTTTCGTTGACTCGCGATCTGGGCCACTCCTACACTCGGTTGGGACCAGGCCCACACGGTCGGGTGGGGGTAACCGGGTGATCGAACTGGTCATCGACAGCATCCGCGTCGGGCTTCGCCATTATCGCCGCGTCGTCGTGCTGCGAGAGAAAGAAGCCGACCGCTTCCTCACGATCTGGATCGGCGCCGACGTCGCCGAGGCGATCGCGCTGAAGCTCCAGGACGTCGCGGTGCCGCGCCCGCAGACGCACGACCTGCTCCACAACGTGATCGGGGACCTGGGCGGCACCGTGAAGTCGGTGATCGTCAACGACCTGAAGGACGACACGTTCTTCGCGAAGATCGTGGTCGAGCAGGACGGGCAGACGCTCGAGATCGACTCGCGCCCGTCGGACGCGATCGCGCTCGCGGTGCGCGCCGAGGTGCCGATCTACGCGACCGACGACGTGCTCGACCGGGCGGGCATCATCCTCGACGACGAGGGCCCGCCGGTCGAAGGGCAGGGGGAGCGCGAGCGGCCCGCCGCGCCGACGGCGGAGGAGTTGGAGAAGCTCGCGCCGTTCCGCGACTTCGTCTCCGGGCTCGACCTGGACGACCTCGGGAAGAAGGAATAGCGGGCGCCGCGCCCGGCGACGCCGCCGCGTGCCGCGACGCCCGGAGCGGTCCTCGTGATGCCGCCGCGCACCCGCGCACCTGCGTGCCGACGCTTGTGCACGCGCTCACAAGAGTTTGATCGCCACACCGACGCGTGCTAGCCTCCCGTCCGGCCTCGCAGCCAGGGAGGCGTGTGCGGCCATGTGGAACTCGCCGGCGTTCGGGCTGATCGGGATCGGGAGCTACCTCGCCACCTCGATCGTGGGGCTGACGCTCGTCGGCGTGTGGCTGGACGGGCGCTTCGACACGAAGCCGGTCCTCACGCTGGTGTTCCTCGTGCTGGGCCTCGCCGCGGGGTTCTACGGCGCCTACCAGCAGCTTCGGGGCCTCCTGGACCGCACGCGGAAGAATTGAACGCGGAAGGGCAGTCGATGCGCACGCCGGTCATCGCGCTCGCTGTCCTGGCCCTCATCGCGATCGGCATCCTCTTCGTCGGCGGCGCGTCCCCCTTCATCTCGGTGGCGCCCGAGAAGGTCTTCCACTGGGGCCCGCTCGACGTGACCAACACGATGTTCACGTCGTGGGTGGTTGTCGTCGTCCTGATCGTGATCGGCGTGATCGCCGGTCGCGGGGCGAAGCTCGTACCCTCCGGGTTCGCCGGGGCGGTCGAGGCTGCGATCGTCGTCTTCTACGACCTCGTGGTGAACGTCGCCGGCGAGAGGAACGGCCGACGCTTCTTCCCGCTGGTCGCCACCATCTTCTTCTTCATCCTCGTCTCGAACTACCTCGGGCTGCTGCCGATCAACAACGTGATCGGCCTGACCGAGCCCGGCCTCGGCGAGAAGCAACCGGTGCTGCAGCAGCGCGCCGTGGCCGGCGTGGACTTCGCCTACATCCCGTTCCGACCGGAGCAGGTCGACAAGAGCGCTGGTGAGAAGGTGGTGGAGGCGAAGGAGGCCGGGGACCCGTTCTCCGGCGTGATCGCGCCTTACTTCCGCTCGGTGATGACCGACGTGAACGCGCCGCTCGCGATCGCGATCTTCTCGTTCATCTTCGTCGAATACTGGGCGCTCACCACGCTCGGGCCGGTGTACCTGACGAAGTTCTTCAACTTCGGGAGGCTTCTCCGGTTCAACCCGATGGGGATCATCGACGTCTTCGTCGGGATCCTCGAGTTCATCTCGGAGCTCTCGCGTCTGGTGTCGTTCACCTTCCGTCTGTTCGGCAACATCTTCGCGGGCGAGGTGCTGTTGCTGATGGGGACGTTCCTCGTGCCGTTCGTGCTCGTGGACATCTTCTACGGGCTCGAGCTGTTCGTGGGGCTGATCCAGGCGTTCGTCTTCGCGATGCTGACGCTCGTGTTCGCGCAGACGGCGGTGACCTTCTCGCACGGGCATGGGGAGGAGCACAGGGCCGGGCACTAGCCCGCGTCGCGGCGACCGGCGGTCGACCAAGGGAGTGATCTCGCGTCGTGCTCCGGGCTGAGGCCGGGGCGCACCCAGGGAGGACGAAACGAATGAAGCTTGCAGCCATCGCTCGTCGGGGGGCGTTCGCGGCCATGCTCGGTGCCGCGGTCTTCCTCGCGCTCACCGGGGTCGCCGGTGCGCAGGAGGTCGCGGACAACGAGTTCACCGCGAGCTCGATGAAGTTCCTCGCCGCGGGCATCGCGATGGGCGTGGGCGCGCTCGGCCCGGCAATCGGCATCGGCCTGCTCGGCGGGAAGGCGATGGAGGCCCTGGGTCGCAACCCGGAGGCGGCCGGTGCGATCCAGACGAACATGATCCTGGCGATCGCGTTCGCCGAGGCCATCGGCATCTACGCGCTCGTCGTCGCGATCCTGATCGGCTTCGTCTTCTAGGCGGGCCGCGCGGTCCCGGCGGGCGGCGCTCGCCGGGACCGGCTCGGATCGCGCGGAGCGAGGAGCACGAGATGAAGCACCTGCGAGGCTCGCGCCTCGGCGCTGCGGCGGCCGGTCTGCTCGCGGCGCTCGCCCCGGCGGCGGCCGGCGCGGCGGAGAAGGCCAGCGGGATCGCGGCGCTCGGGTTCAACCTGCCCGGCCTCGTCGCTCAGCTCGTCAACTTCCTGATCCTGCTGATCGTGCTGCGGCTGTTCCTCTACAAGCCGATCCTGCGCGTGCTCGACGAGCGCAAGCGCCGGATCGAAGAGGGGCTGCAGCGCTCGGAGCAGGCGGCGAGCGCCGCCGCCGCGAGCGAGGGCGAGGCGCGCCGCGCGATGGAGCAGGCGCGCGCCGAGGCGCGCGACGTCGTCACGCGCGCGCAGGAGACGGCGAGCCGGCTGCGGGGCGAGCTCGAGCAGCAGGCTCGCGCGGACGCCAAGCAGATCGTGAGCCGCGCGCGCGAGGAGATCGAGCTCGAGCGCGAGCAGGCGATCCAGCGCCTCCGCGCCGAGTTCGCCGGGCTCACGATCCTCGCCGCCGAGCGCGTGATCGGGCAGTCGCTCGACCGCCAGGCGCACCAGCGGCTGATCGACGAGGTGCTCGTCGACAGCAACTTCGGCCGCGGCCAGGCGAGCTGAGCGCAGCGGACCGTCGAGAGGCTGAGGAGCGACCGTGCCCGCACCCCGCGACATCGCCGGCCGCCGCTACGCGCTCGCGCTCGTCGCGATCGCCCGCGACGACCAGACCTTCGACGCGTGGCTCGACGCCGTGCAGGCGCTCGAGGCGCTGACCGCGCAGCGCGCGTACGTGCAGGCGCTGCAGGGCGACGGCATGACCGACGGGCGCTTCCAGGCGATCGTCCGTCGCGTGTTCCCGAGCGTCGGCACGAAGCAGATGAACTTCCTGCGGCTGCTGCGGCGGAAGGGGCGGCTCGGCCTCGGGTCGTCGATCGCCTCGTTCTACCGCGAGCTGTACGACGCCGAGCGCGGCGTGCTGCGCGCGGAGGTGACGAGCGCGGTACCCCTCGACGACGGGCAGCGGCAGCGGCTGCAGGAGAAGATCGCACGGGACACCGGCAAGCAGGTCGAGCTCGAGGCGCGCGTCGACGCGGCGATCATGGGCGGCATGGTCGTGCGCATCGGCGACCGGCTCGTCGACGGATCCACCCGGACCAGGCTGCGCAGCCTGCGCACCCAGCTGGAGCGCGTCGCGCGCTGACGGGCGCGACGCAGAGATCGAGGGAGCGCGATGGTACGAGCAGAAGAGATCGCCTCGATCCTGCGCGAGCAGATCGAGCACTTCGACGCCGCGGCGACGGAGGCGAACGTCGGCACCGTGATCGCGGCCGGCGACGGCATCGCCCGCATCCACGGGCTCGGCCAGTGCGTCGCCTCAGAGCTCGTCGAGTTCAATCGCCAGGACGAGCAGGGCCGCCCGATCCGCGGGCTCGCGCTCAACCTGGAGGAGGAGACGGTCGGCACCATCATCCTGGGCGAGTACGCGCAGGTGAAGGAGGGCGACGAGGTCCGCACCACCGGCCAGGTGGCATCCGTCCCCGTCGGCGACGCGCTGCTCGGCCGCGTGGTCAATCCGCTCGGCGACCCCGTCGACGAGCGCGGGCCGATCAACGCGACGGAGCGCTATCCCGTGGAGCGCATCGCGCCCGGCGTGGTCGACCGCGTCGAGGTGAACCAGCCGTTGCAGACCGGCATCAAGGCGATCGACTCGATGATCCCGCTCGGCCGCGGCCAGCGTGAGCTCATCATCGGCGACCGCTCGACCGGCAAGAGCGCGATCGCGATCGACGCGATCATCAACCAGCGCACGACGAAGGACGTGATCTGCGTCTACGTCGCGATCGGCCAGAAGGACGCGAAGGTCGCGCAGACCGTCGCGATCCTCGAGGAGGCCGGGGCGATGGAGTACACCATCGTCGTCACCGCCTCCGCCGCGGAGTCCGCCGCGCTGCAGTACCTCGCGCCGTACGCCGGCTGCGCGATGGCCGAGTACTTCATGGCGAACGGCAAGGACGTCCTGATCATCTACGACGACCTCTCGAAGCACGCGTGGGCGTACCGCGAGGTCTCGCTGCTCCTGCAGCGCCCGCCCGGCCGCGAGGCCTACCCGGGCGACGTCTTCTACCTGCACTCGCGGCTGCTCGAGCGCTCGGCGCGCATCACCGAGGCGCTCGGCGGCGGCTCGATCACGGCGCTGCCGATCATCGAGACGCAGGCCGGCGACGTATCGGCCTATATCCCGACGAACGTCATCTCGATCACCGACGGCCAGATCTTCCTCGAGCTCGACCTCTTCAACGCAGGCCAGCGGCCGGCCGTGAACCCCGGCATCTCGGTGTCGCGGGTGGGCGGCAAGGCGCAGACGCGCGCGATGAAGAAGGTCGCCGGCTCGCTGCGGCTCGACCTCTCGCAGTACCGCGAGCTGCAGGCGTTCGCGCAGTTCGGCACCGAGGACCTCGACCCTGCCACGCGGCGGCAGCTCTTCCGCGGTCAGCGGCTCACCGAGTTGCTCAAGCAGGCGCAGTACCGGCCGCAGACGCTCGCGCAACAGGTGACGAGCCTCTACGCCGGCGTGAACGGGCACCTGGACGACGTCCCGATCGAGAAGGTCACGGACTTCGAGCGCGCCTTCCACGAGTACATGGCGGCGAGCCACTCGGACCTGGTCAACGAGATCAACTCGACCGGCGACGTCGGCGAGCAGGCCGAGGCGAAGCTGAAGCAGGCGATCACCGACTTCAAGGGGTCGGTCGCCTACTAGGCGGTCCGTCCGCCGGGACGAGGCACGGGGCCCGCGCGGCGGCGCGCGGGCCGGGAGACCGGGAGCGTAGATGCCAGGCGCCGGCCAGGTCCGAGCCATCCGCGGCCGCATCCGTTCGGTCGCGAACACCGCGAAGGTCACGCGGGCGATGGAGCTCGTGGCGGCGTCGAAGATGCGCCGCGCACAGGACCGCGCGTTGCAGGCGCGTCCCTACGCCGAACGCATGCGCGCGGTGCTCGGGCAGCTCTCGGGCTACACGGCGGGGGCGGACCCGGACTCGCTCCATCCGCTGCTCGAGCAGCGCGCGGTGAAGCACTTCGCGCTGATCCACATCACCGCGGACCGTGGCCTCGCCGGCGGGCTCAACACCAACATGAACCGCGCCGCTGCGTCGCTCGCGCTCGAGCACCAGCCGAACGTCGACCGCGTCTCGGTGCTCCCCGTGGGCCGCAAGGGGCGCGACTTCTTCCGGCGCTCGGGCTTCCCGATGCTCGCGGAGTTCACGCAGCTCGGCGATTTCCCCGAGACGCGCGACGTCTTCCCGATCGCGCGCATCGTGATGCAGGACTACATCAACGGCGCGCTCGACCAGGTGTACGTCGGCTATCAGCGCTACGTGAACCCGGCGGTGCAGCGGCCCACGCTGCGGCAGCTCTTGCCGGTGCGCGCACCGGAGGGGGTCGAGGCGCAGCGCGTCGACTTCATCTTCGAGCCGTCGCCGCAGTCGCTGCTCGAGACGCTGCTGCCGCGGTACATCGAAATGCAGATCTACGAGGCGATCCTCGAGGCACGCGCCTCGGAGCAGTCGGCGCGCATGGTGGCGATGCGCCAGGCGACCGACGCGGCGAACGAGATGGTCTCGGAGCTGACGCTCACCTACAACAAGGCGCGCCAGGAGCTGATCACGAGCGAGCTGCTCGACATCGTGGGCGGCAAGGCCGCCCTCGAGCGCGGGCAGGCGTAGCGCCACCGCACAGGAGGCACCATGGCAACCGGCAGTGTCCGCCAGGTCATCGGCACCGTCGTCGACGTCGAGTTCCCCTCGGGGGAACTGCCCGACCTCTTCAACGCGGTCGAGATCGACATGGCTGGCGGCAAGAAGCTCGTGACCGAGGTGCAGCAGCACCTGGGGAACAACTGGGTGCGCTGCCTCGCGCTTGACTCCACGGACGGCCTCGCGCGCGGCGCGCGCGCCGACGACACCGGGCGCGCGATCGCGGTGCCGGTGGGCCCGTCGACGCTCGGCCGCATCTTCAACGTGGTCGGCACGCCGATCGACCCCGGCGTGGAAATCCCGGCGGACACCGAGCGCTGGCCGATCCACCGCCAGCCCCCGACCTACGCCGAGCAGGAGACTTCGCCGTCGATGCTCGAGACCGGCGTGAAGGTGATCGACCTGATCGCGCCGCTCGCCCGCGGTGGGAAGGTCGGCCTCTTCGGCGGCGCCGGGACCGGCAAGACCGTCATCAACACCGAGCTGATCCGCAACCTTGCAACCGAGCACGGCGGTCTCTCGGTGTTCGCCGGCGTGGGCGAGCGCTCGCGCGAGGGGAACGACCTCTGGCACGAGATGCGCGAGTCGGGCGTGCTCGACAAGACCGCGCTCGTGTACGGACAGATGAACGAGCCGCCCGGGGTGCGCCTCCGCATCGCTCTGACCGGCCTCACGATGGCCGAGTACTTCCGCGACCGTGAGGGCCGCGACGTGCTGCTCTTCATCGACAACATCTACCGCTACACGCTCGCCGGCATGGAGGTCTCCGCGCTCCTCGGGCGGATGCCCTCCGCGGTGGGTTATCAGCCGACGCTCGCGACCGAGGTGGGCGCGCTCGAGGAGCGCATCACCTCGACGAAGAAGGGCTCGATCACGTCGTTCCAGGCGATCTACGTGCCCGCGGACGACTACACCGACCCCGGCGTGGCGACGACCTTCGGCCACCTCGACTCGACGGTGACGCTCGACCGTGCGCTTGTGGAGCAGGGGCTCTATCCGGCGGTGAACCCGCTGACGTCGACGAGTCGCGTGCTCGACCCGAACATCGTGGGCCAGGAGCACTACGACGTGGCGCAGGGCGTGCTGCGCACGCTGCAGCGATACAAGGACCTGCAGGACATCATCGCGATCCTCGGCATCGAGGAACTGTCGGACGAGGACAAGCAGACGGTGGCGCGCGCGCGCCGCGTGCAGCGCTTCCTGACACAGCCGTTCTTCGTCGCGGAGCAGTTCACGGGCTCGCCGGGCCGCTACGTGGCGGTCGCGGAGACCGTGCGCGGGTTCAAGGAGATCCTCGACGGACGCCACGACACGCTGCCGGAGCAGGCGTTCTACATGGTCGGCTCGATCGACGAGGCGGTCGAGAAGGGCCAGCGGATGGCGAGCGAGGGCTAGCCGGTGCCGCTCACGCTCTCGATCGTGACGGCGGAGCGCACGGTGCTCGAGCGGGGCGACGTGCAGCGGCTTGTCGTGCCCACGAGCGAGGGGCAGATCACGATCCTGCCGAAGCACGCGGCGCTGATGGCGAGCCTCGGGATCGGCGAGATGATCGCCCACACGCCCGAAGGGCAGCAGCCGATCGCGATCCACGGCGGGTTCATCCAGGTGGTGAACGACGAGGTGAGCGTGCTCGCCGACGCCGCCGAGCGCGCGGGCGAGATCGACGAGTCGCGCGCGGAGGCCGCGCGCGACCGCGCGCGCGGGCGCATCGAAGGGCGCATCCACATCGAGGAGGGCGCGCTCGACCTGCTGCGCGCCCAGCTCGCGCTGCAGCGCGCGCTGATCCGGCTGAAGGTCCACCGCCGCCGCGCCGGGACCGGGGCGCCGCCCGTCCGCTAGCCCCCCTCCGTCCCGCGCGCGACCGAAGGGCGGAGTCGATGGCGACGATCCAAACGGCGACGGGCCCGCTCGACACCGCGGAGCTCGGTTTCACGCTGATGCACGAGCACGTGCTCGTGACCGACCCCGCCTACCGCTTCCAGCATCCGGAGCGCTGGGATCGCGAGGCGCAGCTCGAGAACGCCGTCCGCCGGCTGCGCGAGGCGCGCGCCGCGGGTGTGCGCACGATGGTCGACCTCACCCCGATCGACCTGGGCCGCGACGCCGCGTTCATCCGCGACGCCGCCGCGGGCTCGGGCATGCAGATCGTCGTGCCGACCGGTTTCTACTATCAGATCCCCTTCCACTACGTCGGCAGGCCGAGCGAGCAGCTCGTCGCCGCGATGGTGACGGATATCCGAGACGGCATCGGGAATACCGGCGTCCGCGCCGGCGTGATCAAGTGCGCGACGGAGCCCGCGATGCACCGCATGAACGAGCGGGTGCTGCGCGCCTCGGCGCGTGCGCACCGCGAGACCGGCGCGCCGATCTGCACGCACACGTTTCCCGAGAACCGCACCGGGCTCGAGCAGATCCGTGTGTTCAAGGACGAGGGCGTCGACCTCGGACGCGTCGTGATCGGCCACTCCGACGACTCGAACGACATCGGCTACCTCGAGTCGATCATCGGGGCGGGCGCGTACTGCGGGATGGACCGCTTCGGGATTCAGCGTCCGCGCACGACCGCCGAGCGGGCGGAGATGGTGGTGCGCCTCGTCGAGCGCGGGTATGCAGAACGCATCACGCTCTCGCACGACGCGAGCTGCTACATCGACTTCTTCACGGAAGGCGTCGCGGAGGAGCGCATCCCGGAGTGGCGGTTCACCCACATCATCGAGGACGTGATCCCGATGCTGCGCGAGCGCGGCGTGAGCGAGGCTGCGATCCAGCAGATGACCGTGGGCAACCCGAGGCGCATCTTCGAGCAGACCGAGCCGTACTGAACGGAAGGGCGGAGCGCTCGCCCGCGACGTCCCGTCCCCCTATCCTCGGCGCAGGCGGGAGGAGTGAGGCTGGCAGGATGTCCCAGCGGCCCGACCGACTCCTGATCCGCGGGGGGCGCCCGCTGCGGGGCGCCGTCGCCGTCTCCGGATCGAAGAACGCCGCGCTCTACGCACTCGCCGCAGGGCTGCTCACCGCGGAGCCCGTGTCCGTCCGCAACGTCCCGGAGATCGCAGATGTCGACGAGATGGGCGAGCTGCTCGCGGCGCTCGGCGCGCGCGTTCGGTGCACCGACGGCGTGGTGTGCATCGAGGCGGCGGAGATCGCGACCACGTCCGCGCCCGTCGACCTCGTGCTCGCGCTGCGCGCGTCGTTCCTCGTGATGGGCCCGTTGCTCGCGCGCGCGGGCGAGGCGGCGTGTGCCTCCCCCGGGGGCGACGTGATCGGGGCGCGCCCGATCGACGTGCACCTCGCCGGCTTCCGCGCGCTGGGTGCGACCGTGAGCCGGCGCGGCGCCGACTGGGTGGCGAGCGCGCCGCGGCTGCGCGGCGCGAGGGTCTTCCTCGACTACCCGAGCGTGCTCGGGACCGTGAACGTGATGTTCGCGGCCGCGCTCGCGGAGGGGACGACGACGATCATCAACGCGGCCGCCGAGCCCGAGGTCGCGATGGTGGCCGAGATGCTCGGTGCGATGGGCGCGCGGATCAACGGGCACGGCGGGAACACGCTCACGGTCGAGGGCGTGCCGCGCCTGCACGGCTGCGACTTCACGGTGATCCCCGACCGTCTGGAGGCGGGGACGCTCCTGCTCGCGGGGGCGGCGACCGGTGGGGACGTGCGTGTGACGAACGCGGTGCCCGGGCACCTCGACTCGCTGTGCGCGAAGCTCGGGGAGATGGGCGTGACGATCGAGCGCTCCGAGGAGGGCGGCGTGCGCGCGGCGAGCCGCGGCCGGCTCGAACCGATGCAGGCCCAGGCGGTGCCGTACCCCGGCTTCCCGACCGACCTGCACGCCCCGCTCGCCGCGGCGCTCACGCAGGCGGGTGGCGTCTCGATCATCCACGAGCGCGTCTACGACAACCGGACGCTCTACGTGGGCGAGCTGCGCAAGCTTGGGGCGCGCATCACGGTCGGCGGCCAGTCCGTGATCGTCGAGGGCGCGACGCCGCTCGTTGGGGCCGCGGTGCGCGCGCTCGACATCCGCGCGGGCGCCGCCTGCGTGATCGCCGGCCTCGCCGCCGAGGGCGAGACGCAGGTGCACGGCACCAGCCACCTCGACCGCGGCTACGCGCACCTGGAGGCGCAGCTCCGCGCGCTCGGCGCGGACGTCGAGCGGGGCTAGCCCCCGGCGGGGTGGCGGCTCCGCGCCTCGCGGCCGCAGGACCGTACAATCCAGCGCACTCGCGACCGTCGCGACGTCACCAGGACGGCAGTCGGGCGTTGCGCCAACCCGGGCGCCTCTTTCGGCGGGCTCCGCTGAGCGCGGTCACGCCGCGCTCCTCGCGCGCCGCCGCGTCCACCACCGCGCTCGCGCCTCCCGACGCAGGCGTGGGCGCGCCGGCGGCCGCCTACTCGCTCGCCGACACGCCGATCCCTCTGGGCGGCGCGATCCCCGCCGCGCCCCCCGCTGCCCCAGCGGCCGCCGCGTCCGCGGCCGTCCCCGCGCGCCGCCGGCCGCTTCGGCTCGCGCGCCCCGCCCGAGTCCGCACGTTCGAGGCGCTCGAGGGCCGCTCGTTCCGCTGGTTCTTCCTCTCGATGAGCGCGCAGTTCTCCTCGATGCACATGCAGATGGTCGTCACGCCGTACCTCGTATTCGAGCTCACCGGCTCCTACGCGCTGCTCGGCGCGATGTCGCTCGCCAGCGCCGTCCCCGGGCTCCTGCTCGGGTTCGCCGGCGGGGTGATCGCGGACCGGGTCTCCAAGAAGTGGCTGGTGCAGGTCGGGCAGGCGCTCAACGCGCTCTTCACGCTGGCGCTCGCGGCCCTCGCCGCCACCGGTCACCTCCGCTTCGAGCACCTGCTGCTCTCCTCCGCGGCGCAGGGCGCGGTGTTCGCGGTGATGGGGCCGGCACGGCACGCGCTGATCCCCGAGATCGTCGGACCGCAGCGCCTCACGAACGCGGTGGCGCTCAACATGTCGGGCATGAACGTCACGCGGATGGGCGTGCCAGCGCTCGGCGGGCTGCTGATCGCGTGGGTGAGCCCGGCCGGGGTCTACTTCGTGATGGCCGCGCTGCTCGGGCTCTCGATGCTCTGGCTCGCGCCCGTGCGCCGCTACGAGCCGACCGAGGACGAGGCCGCGGCCTCCCGCGCCGCCGACCCCGTGACGGCGCGGAGCGGCCGCGGCGTCGGTGCCGGCATGCGCGACCTCGTGGACGGGATGCGCTATATCGCGCGCGAGCCGGCGATCTCCGCGCTGCTGGCCGTCAACTTCTTCATCGTGCTGATGTCGATGCCGTACATGCAGATGATGGCGGGCTTCGTGAAGGAGGTGCTCGACGCGGGCCCGGCGCAGCTGGGGCTGCTGCTCAGCATCACCGGTGTCGGCTCGCTCGTCGGCTCGCTCGCGATCGCGTCGATGCCAGGCCGCGGTCGCGGCCGCGTGTACCTGCTCAGCGCGCTCGTGCTCGGCTTCGCGCTGCTCGTCTTCTCGGCGTCCACGTGGTTCTGGGTGACGGCGATCGTGATGGTGGTGATCGGCGTCGGGCAGTCCGGGCGCATGTCGCTCAGCAACATCCTGATCATGGCGTACGCGCGTCCCTCGTATCAGGGGCGCGTGATGAGCGTCTTCATGATGGAGTTCAGCCTCGTCTCGTTCGGGACGTTCCTCGTCGGGATCCTCGCCTCGCTGTTCGGCGTCCAGCTCGCGATCGGTGGGACGGCGGTCGCGCTGATCGCGGTCGCGCTCATCGGCTGGCGCTTCGTCCCGCGCGTGCGCGATCTGCCCTAGAGGGGGCGGGTCCGGGCCCCCCGGCCCGCGCCGCGCGCTCCGCCTCGCCCCGGCCGGAGGGTCGCCGGCGGCGTGCGGACGCGGGTTGGAGCCGCTACGCTCCCCGCGCTCCGCGGGCCCGCGGAGATATCCACAGGCTCCGCGAGCGGCTGGGGGAGATGTTCGGCAAGCGGATCGGGGTCGACCTCGGCACCGCGAACGTCCTCGTGTATGAGCACGGCCGCGGCATGGTGATCGACGAGCCGTCGGTGGTCGCCATCACCGAGCGCGACAACACCGTCGTCGCGGTGGGCAACGACGCGCGCGCGATGCTCGGCCGGCACCCCGGCACGATCCAGGTCATCCGCCCGATGCGGGACGGCGTGATCGCGGACTACCTGATCACCGAGGCGATGCTGCGCTACTTCATCGGCCGCGTGATCGGCCGGTTCAGCCTCGTGCGCCCGGAGGCGATGGTCTGCGTCCCCGTCGGGGTCACGGGGGTGGAGCAGCGGGCCGTCCGCGACGCGGCGGAGGCGGCGGGCGCGCGGCGCCCCGCGCAGCTGATCCCGGAGCCGATCGCGGCCGCGATCGGCGCCGAGATCCCGGTGGGCTCCCCGCGCGGCCACATGATCGTCGACATCGGAGGAGGCCGCACCGAGGCCGCCGTGATCTCGATGTTCGGGATCGTCGCGAGCGAGTCCGTGCGCGTCGCCGGCGACCGCCTCGACGACGCCATCGCGCAGTACATGAAGCGGCGCCACAACCTCGTGATCGGCGAGCGCACCGCCGAGGAGGTGAAGATCGCGATCGGCTCCGCGCTCCCCATCGACGACCTCGCGACGGGCGTGCGCGGGCGCGACCAGATCACGGGCCTGCCGCGCACGATCACCGTGCATGCCACGGAGATCACTCAGGCGATCCAGGAGCAGCTCGGTGCGATCGTGCAGACGGTGCGCCGCGTGCTCGAGCGCACGCCCCCGGAGCTCGCCTCCGACGTGATCGACCGCGGCATCGTGCTCACCGGCGGCGGCGCGCTGCTGCGAGGCATCGACGAGCTGCTGATGCACGAGACCGGCGTGCCCGTGCACCTCGCCGAGGAGCCGCTGCAGTGCGTGGCGAAGGGCGCAGGCGCCGCGCTCGACTACGTCGAGGTGATCTCTCGCGCGCTGCCGACCGAGGAGGAGTCGCTGATCGCCGAGCGCTGAGCCCGGCGCCGCGCACGCTTCGCTACGCGGGCATCTCCCGGCGCGCGTCGGCGGGCCGCCCCGCCCGATCGGGCGAGCGCATCAGGTGGTAGGTCATGCTCTGCAGGAAGAGGATCGGGTTGATGTGCTTCAACTCGACGCCCTGGGGGAGCACGACGCGCGTCGGCGCGTAGTTGAGGATCGCGCGCACGCCGCCCTGCACGAGCGTGTCGCAGACGCCCTGCGCGGCCTCCGACGGAACCGCCACGATGCCGATGTCCACGGGACGCTGCCGGAGCTCGTGCTCGAGCGTCCGGTAGTCGCGCACCGGGATCCCCTCGACGTCGGTCCCGACGAGGTTCGGATCGGAGTCGTAGAGCGCGACGATGTCGAAGCCCTGGCCCTCGAAGCCCGGGTAGGATGCGATCGCGCGGCCGAGCCGCCCGATGCCGACGACCACGACGCTCCAGCGCGTGTCGAGCCCCAGGATCGTGCGCAGCTCCTCGGTCAGTCGCTGCACCGAGTAGCCGCGGCCCTGCTTGCCGAAGCGGCCGAAGTACGAGAGGTCCTTGCGGATCTGCGCCGGCGTGACCCCGAGCTCCTCGCCGAGCTCCTGGGAGGAGACGACCGCGCGCCCCTCGTAGGCGAGGCGCGAGAGGAGCCGGTAGTAGACCGGCAGGCGGTCGATGACGACGTCGGGGATCTCGAGCGGCACGGCGACTCTCCTGCGTGCGCGGCCAAGTCGCCGGTGACCAAGGCGGCCGGTCGTAGTGGGAATGTGACTCCAAGTGCAATCATACCGAGCGACCCGGTGTGTGCAATTGTTCACGAGTGACCCGCGTGTCCTGTAACGGCGTGGACGCCGCTGAGGTGCCCACACGGCGCCTGCTAGCATCCCCTCCGTGAGCGAAGACCCGCGCGTCCGTCGCGTGCTCGGCGAGGGTCCCCGGGCGACGTGCTTCGTCGAGCTGGCGGGCGGGCGCTTCACAATGGGCTCGTCGCTGCGCGCGGACGAGCTCCCCGTGCGCACCGTCGAGGTGGGGCCGTTCGCCGCGGCGCTCACCCCGGTCAGCAACGCGGAGTGGGCGCGCTTCCTCGGCGCGACCGGCCGGGAGCCGCCGCCGTTCTGGCGCGACGAGCGCTTCAACGACCCTGCCTGCCCCGTGGTGGGCGTGAGCTGGTTCGACGCGGTCGACTACTGCGCCTGGCTCAGCGAACTGCTCGGGCGGCGCTGCCGCCTCCCGACGGAGGCCGAACGGGAGCTCGCCGCACGCGGCGGGGTCGAGGGCGTGCTCTTCCCGTGGGGCAACGAGCCCTGGGACGCGGGCCCGTTCGCCTTCGGGGCCGCGGGCATGGACCGCCCGCAGCCGCTCGGCTCCACGCCGCCCAACGGCTACGGCCTCTACCACATGGGCGAGAACGTGCACGAGTGGTGCAGCGACTGGTACGGGCCGTACGCGGCGGTGAACGGCGTCGACGTCAACCCGCGAGCCCACGCTGCGGGGGAGCGGCGCGCGTCCCGGGGCGGCTCGTGGCGGCACCGGATCAAGGTTTCGCGCATCGCGGCGCGTTCCTCGCTCGACCCTGGACGGCGCTACAACGACTACGGGATGCGCGTCTACGCCGGCACCTAGCGGGTCGCCTCCGTCGTCAGTTCAGCGCGCGCGGGCTCGCCCCCGGCGGCGCCCCCGCGGGGAGCTCGGGGTGCGGGCTTCGCGCGCGGCCGGCGGCGGGTCGGGCTGGACGGCGCGGCTCAGCGCCAGACGGAACAGCGCCGAGCCGCCGAGGAAGCCCGCCACGGCGCCGCCCATGTCCGCGAGCCAGTCGGTGAAGTCCGGGTGGCGGCCGACCGGGCCCTGCAGCAGCTCGGTGGCGGCGGCGAGCAGCCAGAACCCGAAGAACGCGACACCGAGGCTGCTGCGCGAGAAGCGCCGGGCCCGCAGGGAGACGGCGTAGCGGAGCGCGGAGGCGGCGCCCAGCGACGCGAAGAGCGCGGCGTGCCCGAAGCGGTGGTCGAGGTTGAGGGTGGCCGGCTCGAGCAGGTCGCGTGGGCCCAGCGTGCCGAGGAGGATCGCGGCCACGCTCACGAGCGTGAGGAGGTTCGCAGCGCGCCGGACCGTGCGAACCTGCATCGGCGAAGCGTAGGGCGGGCGCTGCTTAGAATGAATTCGCCTCGCGCCCTTCTCGGAGCAGGTCGATGAGCCGTCCGATGACATGGGTCGATGGACAGCTGGTTCCGCGCGCGCTGGCGCGCATCGCGATCGACGACTTCTCGGTGCGCTACGGCGGGACGTGCTTCGAGATGATGCTCGCGCGCAACGGGCGGGTGTTCCGGCTGCAGCGGCACCTGGACCGGCTCGCCTGGGGGCTGCGCCTGATGCGCGCCCCGATGCCGGCCGCCGAGGAGATCACGCGGGCGGTGGAGTAGACGCTGGGCGCGAACGGGATGCCCGACGCGCGCGTGCGGCTCACCGTCACGATGGGGCAGGGAACGGCGCCGGACATCTCGGTCGCGCACGACCCGTCGGTGCTCGTGACGGTCGACCCGCTGCCGGCGGCCGGAGCGCCGGTGCTCCTGCGCATCTCGTCGATCCGCATCGACGAGCGCCGCCCGCTCGCGGCGGGGAAGACGGCGCAGTACATCAACTTCCTGCTGGCCGCCGCCGAGGCGCGGGACGCCGGCGCCGACGACGCGCTGCTGCTCAACCACCGCGGCGGCATCTGCGAGGCGACGACCTCGAACGTCTTCGCCGTGCGCCACGGGGTGCTGCTGACGCCGTCCACGCGCGACGGCGCGCTGCCGGGCGTGACCGCGACGCCGTGATGGAGTGCGCGCGGGCGGCCGCGATCGAGGTGCGCGAGGAGACGCTCCGCCTCTCGGACCTCCCGCAGTTCGCCGAGGTCTTCTTCACGAGCAGCGTGGCGGGCCTGCGCCCCGTGCGGGGCATCGAGGGCGGCGGGGCCGCCTGGTACGGCGGACGGTGCCGGACGCGCTGACGCTGCAACTGGAGGAGATGTACGAGGGGCTCGTGCGCGCGGAGTGCGGCTCCTAGCATCTCGAAGGCGCGTCGCTGCTCGTCGCGGGGTAGGAGACGGTCCTCCCACGGCGCACATGAGCGCCGGCCGGAGCAACCACGTTCAACTCGCATTCCGCCCCGAGGCGCGGGCTTCGCCTCACCGGGTGATTGGCAGGAGTACGCCGGGGAGGAGAACGCGCGATGACGAACATGCAGCAGGGGGAGATCGACCCGAGAGCCGCCCGAGCCGGCGGAGAGCCACACCGACATCGACGCGCTGATCCGCCGCGTGATGCCGGACCTCCATCCCATCGTCGAGCAGCTGGACGGGTTGATCCGCAGGACGATCCCGGGGCTGCAGTACGCCGCGAGTGGAAGAAGGCCTACTACGGGCTACCGGAGCTCGGTTGGGTGATCGAGATGGTGGCGTACGACGTCTCCGTGAACGTCGTGTTCCTCGGCGACGCGACGTTCGATTTTCCGCCGCCCCTGGGCACCCGGCCGCAGCAGTACGTGAAGGTGAAGACCCTCGAGGAGGCGCGGAGCCCGGAGCTGCGCAGGTGGATCGCACAGGCGAAGTCCGCCCCGGGCTGGAGATGACGGCCGGTGGGGCGAAGGCTCGGCCTTCGCGCCGCGCCGGCCCGCGATCAACGGTGCACACTTCCGGCTCGATCGTCGACGGGAATGCGTCGCTTGCCGCGCCGTCGCGCCCGGTGTAGAAGCGGGGCGCGAACACCGGCGGATGGGAGGACGCGCATGCCGCGCATGGACCTCGGCGACGTCAGCATCCACTTCGAGCAGCGGGGGAACGGCTCGCCCGCGTACGTCTTCTGCCACGGCCTCGGCGGCAGCGGGCAGGGCTTCGAGGCGGACGACATGGACTGGTACGCCGCTCGCTTCCGCACGGTGTCGTGGGACAACCGCGGGCTGGGGCGCTCCGGGCAGGCGGCGAAGTACTCGCTCCCGCTCTACGCCGCCGACCTCGACCGGCTGCTCGAGCGGCTCGGCATCGAGCGCGCCGTCGTGCACGGGGTGTCGTGGGGCGGGGTCCTCGTGCAGCGGTTCGCAATCGACTTCCCCGAGCGTTGTGCGGCGATCGTGCTCGACTCGACCTCGAGCGAGGTCAACATCGCGGCGAGCGAGAACTGGTATCTGCGGGGCGAGGTCGCGCGGAAGGGTGCGCAGGCGGTGGCCGGTCGCGAGGTGCGGCCGGCGTTCGCCGGGCACGCGACCGTGCAGGAGGCGCCCCCGCCGGCCGCCGTGCGACCCGAGCACCTGGACTCTTACGTCGCGCAGGCGCGGGCGACCGGCGCGCTCCGTGAGCACCCGCTCACCCCGTACCTCCGGTCGATCTCGTGCCCGGCGCTCGTCGTGGGGGGCGGGCGGGACACGGTGGCGGGGGCAGGCGGGTCCGTGGTGATCGCCCGCAACCTGCCGGGGGCGCGCCTGGAGATCCTCCAGGCCGCCGGCCACGGGGTGTACCGGCAGGCACCCGAGCAGTTCCGCGCGCTGCTGCTGGAGTTCCTGGCCGAGCACGGGC
Organism: Chloroflexota bacterium; assembly: GCA_016866055.1. Lineage (GTDB taxonomy): Bacteria > Chloroflexota > Dehalococcoidia > UBA2979 > UBA2979 > VGNK01. The sequence goes on from VGNK01000028.1 coordinate 18,096, forward strand.
TCGCGCCGATCGGCTAGCCGGGTGCTGAAGGAGCCGGTCGCCCAGGGGATCGCTGACCGGTAGGACGGCGGCAGCGGCGGGGATCTCCAGCGAGGAGATCCCCATGCGTGGTGACACGACCGAGCAGTCAACGATGCTCGTGGCGTCTCCCGCCGATGC
>VGNK01000029.1 GCA_016866055.1 Chloroflexota bacterium
GTGCGCGCCGCGCCCCCCTTCGTCGGCCGCGGCGGCGAGAAGCTCGCCGACGCGCTCGCGCGGGCCGCCATCCCCGTCGCCGGTCGCTGCTGCCTGGACATCGGCGCCTCCACCGGGGGCTTCACGGACTGCCTCCTGCAGGCGGGGGCCTCGCACGTCACCGCGGTCGACGTCGGCTACGGGCAGCTTGCGGCCTTGCTGCGCGAGGACGCGCGGGTGGAGGTGCGCGAGCGCACGAACGCGCGCGATCTGCCGCCGCTCGCGGAGCCGGTCGACCTTGTCGTGATGGACCTCTCGTTCATCTCCGTGACGGTGGTGCTGCCGGCGGTCCTGCCGTCGGTCCGTCCGGGGGGCGACCTGCTCGTGCTCGTGAAGCCGCAGTTCGAGGCGGGGCGCGAGCAGGTCCAGCGCGGGGGGGTCGTGCGCGACGCCGAGGTCCATGCACGCTGCGTGGCGCGCGTCGCGGGCTGGGCGATCGAGCACGGGCTGCGCGTGCGCGGGGTGCTCCGCTCACCGCTGCTCGGGCCCGCGGGCAACCGGGAGTTCTTTCTCTGGCTGCGCGTGCCGCCCGCTACGGTCGCGCGCGGCGGCGGGGCCGGCGGCGCGCCATGAGCGAGATCGCGGCGCCGCGCGAGGTCGCCGTCTGCTACCACCACGCGATCCCTCGCGCGCAGGAGGTGGCGGAGCGGCTCGCGCGCCGCGTGCGCGCCAGCGGCGGCCGCGCCGCCGTGATGACGCTGCCCCACCCCGGCCCGGGCCCGGGCGCCAGCCGGTTCGCCGAGCGGCTCGCGAGCGCCGACCTGCTGATCTGCGTCGGGGGCGACGGTACGGTGCTGCACGCCTCCGAGTTCGCGGCGATCGGTGGCACGCCGATCCTGGGCGTGCGCATGGGGCGCCTCGGCTTCCTCACCGAGGCCACCGAGTCGGAGGCGGAGGCGGCGCTCGGCGTGGTGCTCGAGCGCGGCGCGCGCATCGAGCGCCGCTCGATGGTGCAGGCGAGCGTCGGCGACGCGGCGCCGATGCACGCGCTGAACGACGTCGTGATCGGACGTGCGCGGCTCGGGCGCACGGTCTCGGTGGGCGCGCGCGTGGACGGGGTGCTCGTCGCCGAGTACCGAGCCGACGCGGTCGTCGTCGCCACCGCGACCGGCTCGACCGGGTACGCGCTCTCCGTGGGCGGCCCGATCCTCTACCCGACCTCGCGCGAACTGCTCGTCGTCCCGGTCGCGCCCCACCTGACGCGCGCGAACGCGCTCGTGCTCCCAAGCACTGCCGTCGTGCGGCTCTACGTGGCGCGCGGGGAGGCGGCGGTGATGACCGTCGACGGGATCCACGAGCGCCCCGTGAGCTCGGGGACACTCGTCGAGGTCGCGACCTCACCGCAGAGCGTCGGCTTCGTGCGGCTCGGCGGCGAGAACCAGTTCTATGCGAACCTCGCGCAGCGCCTCGGCTGGCTGCGGCTCGACCACGTCATGGACGACGCCGACCCCGGCGCCGGGGGCTCGCCCTAGGTCTCGCGCCATGTAAGCTGGGAGCCAGATGGTCGGACGCTCGCCCTCACCCGTGGACCTCGCCGGGACCTCCGGGGTCGTGCGCGCCACGGTGCACGACGCCGAGGGGATCCACCGGCTCGTGAACTTCTGGGCCGCGCAGGGCCAGATGCTCCCCCGCACACTCGGCGAGACGTACGAGAACTTGCGTGACTTCTTCGTGGTCCGCGAGGGCGAAGAGGTCGTCGCCTGCGGTGCGCTCCACATCACCTGGGCGGATCTCGCCGAGGTGAAGTCGCTGGCGGTGCGTGAGGACCGGCAATCGCGCGGCTACGGGCGCGCGATCGTGGAGGCCTGCCACGAGGAGGGGCGCGCGCTCGGCCTCGCCTCGCTCTTCGCGCTGACCTACCGCCCGCAGTTCTTCGAACGCCTCGGCTGGCGACTGGCCGACGTGATGACGCTCCCGCGCAAGGTCTGGAACGAGTGCTACCGCTGCCCGAAGTTCCCCGGCTGTGACGAGATCGCGCTCGTGATCGACCTGCGCGACGGCGCCGCGGGCTGACCGGCGCCCGTGGCCGACGCGTCGCTGCCACGGACCGTCCGCTCCACGATCGAGTTCGAGAGCCACGTCTTCGACGTCGCGCGCGCGGTGATCCGATTCCCCGACGGCCACGAGGCCGAGCGGGTCGTCGTGCAGCACCCCGGGGCGGTCGCGCTCGTCGTGGAGGACGAGCAGGGGCGCTGGCTACTCGTGCGCCAGTACCGGCACCCCGCGGGCCGCGAGCTGCTCGAGATCCCCGCCGGCACGCGCGAGGGCGACGAGGCGCCGGAGGAGACCGCGGCGCGCGAGATCCGCGAGGAGACCGGCTACGCGGCGGGGTCGCTCGTGCGCCTCGGCGGCACGTGGATGGCGCCGGGCTTCTGCACGGAGTACATCACCTACTTCCACGCCACCGAGCTCCGCCACGATCCGCTCGCCGCCGATCACGACGAGTACCTCTCGCCGCCCGTGCGGCTCACGCTCGATGAGGTGTTCGCGGCGGTCGAGTCCGGCGAGATCGAGGACGCGAAGACGCTCGTCGCGCTCACGCTTTACGCACGTCATCGCGCGCGGGGCGGGGCGGCCGGGTCGCGCTGAGCGCCGCTGCGCGGCGTTGCGGGCGGCCCGCGGAGGCTCACTGCCGGGCTCGCTGCACGGAGCACGTCGGGCGGCGCAGGGCCGCCGAGAACGTCGGGGAGCCGCTCGGTTGACCCTCACGCGGGGCTGCGGAATAGTCAGGTCGGCGGTGCGCGCACCCTGAGCCGGCGCCGCTTAGGCGTGCTCGCTGGAACGGGGCAGCTCCGGATGGCACAGGCCTCCACCGCGCTCGAGCGGCGCTACGGCGACACTCAGCGTACGGATCGATGGTGGCTCGAGCCCCTGCTCGTCGGCTCCGGCCTCCTCATCTTCGTCGTCTACTCCACGGTCTCCGGTGTGCTGGGCGAGTACTGGGCCTTCGAGACCGAGCACGGCCTCTACCTCTCGCCGTTCTTCGAGCCGCTGATCCACCCCGAGTTTCTCCCGGACTGGTTCTCGCCGGCGATCCTCATCCTCTGGGCGCCGATCGGGTTCCGCACGACCTGCTACTACTACCGGCGCGCCTACTACCGGGCCTACTTCCTGAGCCCGCCCGCGTGTGCGGTGCGCGAGCCCGCCGGCTCGTACAGCGGCGAGGGCGTCTTCCCGTTCGTCCTGCAGAACGCGCATCGCTGGTTCATGTACGTCGCGCTGCTGTTCATCCCGATCCTGTGGAACGGGGCGATCCGCTCGTTCTGGCTGGACGGGGAAGGGATCGGGATCGGGCTCGGCTCCGTGCTGCTCACGGTCAACGCCGCGCTGCTCACGATGTACACGATCGGCTGCCACTCGCTTCGCCACTGGGTCGCGGGCGGCCTCAACCAGTTCTCGCGTACTCCCCTCCGGCGGCTTCGCCGAAGGCTGTGGGAGATCTTCACGATCGCGAACGAGCATCACCGCCTGTGGGCGTGGACGAGCCTGATCATCGTGGGCGTGACCGACCTCTACGTCCACCTCGTGGCCTCAGAGGTGGTGACCGATCCGAACACCTGGTCCGGGCCGATCTAGCGAGCGTCGTCGAGCCCCCGGCGGACGCGAGGAGCGCGCATGGCCGACTTCGAGACCCATGAGTTCGACGTCCTCGTGATCGGAGCGGGCGGCGCCGGGCTGCGCGCCGCGATCGAGTCGGCGGTGCTGGGCCAGCGCACCGCGATCGTCTGCAAGTCCCTGCTGGGCAAGGCGCACACGGTGATGGCCGAGGGCGGCATCGCGGCGGCGCTCAGCAACGTCTACTCCGAGGACAACTGGCGCGTGCATTTCCGCGACACGATGCGCGGCGGCAAGATGCTCAACAACTGGCGGATGGCGCAGCTGCACGCGCAGGAGGCGCCGGACCGCGTGCGCGAGCTCGAGGAGTGGGGGGCGCTCTTCGACCGCACGGAGGATGGGCGCATCCTGCAGCGTGACTTCGGCGGCCACCGCTACGCGCGGCTCGCACACGTCGGCGACCGCACCGGCCTCGAGATGATCCGCACGCTGCAGCAGCGGCTAGTCGCGCTCGGCGTCGACGTCTTCCAGGAGCTGACGGTGACGCGGCTGCTGACGGACGGCGACCGCATCGCCGGCGCCGTCGGCTACTGGCGCGACTCCGGACGGCTCGTGCTGTTCCGCGCGAAGGCCGTGGTGCTCGCGACCGGGGGGCTCGGCAAGATCTGGGCGATTACGTCGAACTCCTGGGAGGGCACGGGCGACGGGCACGCGCTCGCGATGTACGCGGGTGCAGACATGATCGACATGGAGTTCGTGCAGTTCCATCCGACCGGGATGGTCTGGCCGCCGAGCGTGCGCGGGATCCTCGTCACCGAGGGCGTGCGCGGCGATGGCGGCACGCTGCGCAACCAGAGCGGTGAGCGCTTCATGTTCCGCTACATCCCTCCGATGTTCGCCGCGGAGACGGCGGACAGCGAGGAGGAGGCGGACCGCTGGTACGACGACCGCCAGCACGCGCGGCGCACGCCGGACCTGCTGCCTCGTGACGAGGTGGCGCGCGCGATCAACGCCGAGGTGCGCGCGGGGCGGGGCAGCCCGCACGGCGGCGTGTTCCTCGACATCGCTTCCAGACGGCCCGCCGAGTACATCAAGCGTCGCCTGCCATCGATGTACCACCAGTTCAAGGAGCTGGCCGGGGTCGACATCACGCGCGAGCCGATGGAGGTCGGCCCGACCTGCCACTACGCGATGGGCGGGATGCGGGTCGACGCGGAGACTGGTGCCTCGAACGTCGCGGGGCTGTACGGCGCGGGCGAGGTGACCGGCGGGATGCACGGATCGAACCGGCTCGGCGGGAACTCGCTCTCCGACCTCGTCGTGTTCGGGCGGCGGGCTGGGATGGGCGCGGCGCAGCACGCGGCCGGGCTCCAGGCGGTGCCGGCGCTCGACTCGTCGCAGGCGTCCGCCTGCGACGAGTCGATGGAGGCGCCGTTCCGGGGCGACGGCAAGGAGAACCCGTACACGCTCCACCGCGAGCTGCAGGACCTGATGCAGGTCAACGTCGGGATCATTCGCACCGACTCCGACATGCGCGCCGCGCTCGCGGGGATCGCCGGGCTCCGCGAGCGCGCGACCCGCGTGAAGGTGGAGGGCGGCGCGGCGTACAACCCAGGCTGGCACCTCGCCATCGACCTCGGGCACATGCTGACGGTCGCGGAGGCGGCCACGCGCTCCGCGCTCGAGCGCAAGGAGAGCCGCGGCGGCCACACGCGCGACGACTTCCCGAACGCCTCGGGCGAGTTCGCGAAGGTCAACGTCGTCGTCCGGCGCGCGGCCGACGGCGCGTTCAGCGTCTCGCAGGAGTCCCTGCCGGCGATGCCGGCCGAGCTGCAGCGGCTGTTCGAGGAGGACTAGCGATGCCGACCGCCCACCTGCGCGTCTGGCGCGGCACCGACGACGGCGAGTACGTCGAGTACGAGGTCGAGTACGACGAGGGGATGGTCGTGCTCGACGTCGTGCACCGCCTCCAGGCGACGCAGACGCCCGACCTCGCGGTGCGGTGGAACTGCAAGGCCGGCAAGTGCGGCTCCTGCAGCGCCGAGATCAACGGCAAGCCGCGCCTGCAGTGCATGCAGCGGATGGAGCTCTACCCCGAGGGCGAGACGATCACGCTCGCCCCTCTCAAGACCTTCCCGATCATCCGTGACCTCGTCACGAACGTGGCCTGGAACTACGACCAGGCGCGCGCGATGCCGGAGCTGCGCCTGCGGCCTGCGGACGCCGACGGCAACCGCCGGATGGCCCAGATCGACATCGATCGCGGCCAGGAGTTCCATAAGTGCATCGAGTGCTACATCTGCCAGGACGTCTGCCATGTGATCCGGGACCACCCGGAGAACATGGCCGGCTTCGCCGGCCCGCGCTTCTTCGTGCAACTCGCCTCGATCGCGATGCACCCGCTCGACACAAACACCCGCCGAGCGACGGTCGATCACGGCTTCGGGCTCGACTACTGCAACATCACGAAGTGCTGCACGGACGTCTGCCCGGAGGGCATCCATATCACCGACAACGCGATCATCCCGCTGAAGGAGCGACGGGTCGACGAGTTCCACGATCCGTTGCGGATCATCGCGCGCAAGCTGACCGGCCGCGGATAGGGCCCCGGCGGTGCGCCGGCGGCGCTACGCGCCGAGCATCATCGCCGGCGCTGCCGCCGGGGTGGCGTTCGGGGTGGCGTTCGCGAGCCCGGTCGTAGGGGTCGCCGTGGGGCTCGGCGTCGCGATCGCGTTGATCTGGGAGGCGCGGCTGCAGTGAGCACGCCGCAGCCGTGGACCGATCGTGCGGCCGTTGCCTCCCCCCGGACTGCGGTGCGGGCGGCCACGCGGATGCCGTGCTCAGCGCTCGCGACGCGCATCGATCGCCCCGGCTCCCTGCGAACTGCTTCCGTTGACGCGCCGAGGTCGAGCACGATACAAGACATATCTTATCGACGATGCCATGGCGGCCGCGTCGCGGTCGTCGACCCGGGAACCGCTGCGCACCGGCCCCCTGGGCGCGCGCTGGAGGGAGCTCTCGATGAGCGGGCTGCGCTCGAGATTCGGCCGGCGGCGGTTCATCCGCGCCACCGGGGGCACGGCGATGGCGCTCGGCGCCGCCGCGCTCGTCGGCTGCGGCGGGGGCGAAGAGCCGGCTGCGACCGGTCGGAAAGATGCCCCGGCCGCTCCCGGTGCGCCCGCAGCGGCGGCGACTGCGACGCCGCAGGCGCGGGCGATCCGGCGTGGGGGTGAGCTGGTGCTTCCCCAGGCGGGGAATCCGCCCACCCTCGACGTGCAGCTGTCAACCGCCGCGAACACCACGAACCTCGGCCGGATGCTCTACGACCAGGTGCTCGCGTACGTGCTGAACGCGGACCCCGCCGACCTGACGATCGAGCCGTCACTGGCGGCCAGCGCGGAAGTTCCGGACGCCGCGACGTACCGTTTTGTGCTGCGCCCCGGTGTCAAGATGCACAACCGACCGCCCATGAACGGTCGTGTCGTGACGGCGCGCGACGTCAAGTTCAGCTTTGATCGTCTCCGAGCGAAGGGCAGCCCGGTCGCCGGGGTGTACGACCCGATCGCGTCGATCGACGTCGTGGACGAGCGTACCGTCATCTTCCGACTCAACACTGGCTATGCGCCGTTCCCCTCGGTGGTCGCCGAGCCACAGACCTCGTTCGTCGTCGTCCCCGAGGTGGTCGAACAGGACGGCGACATGACGAAGCGTCCCGGTGCCAGCGGGCCGTTCGTGTTCGACGCCTACGAGGCCGGCGTACGGTACCGGGTGAACCGCAACCCGAACTACTTCCGTGAAGGCTACCCGCGCGTCGACCGCGTCACCAGGATTATCCAGAACGACGCGTCTGCGCTGATCGCGGCGTTCGCTTCGAAGCAGGTGCACGTGACGGGTGCCGATCCCGTGGTGCTCGAGCAGCTGCAGCGGCTGGTGTCGAACCTCAAGGTGGCGGAGCAGCCGTCGGCTACGAGTAGCGCGTGGGTCTTCAACACTCGAGTCGCGCCGCTGAGCGACGTCCGTGTGCGTCGCGCGCTCGCGAAGGCGATCGATCAGCAGCGACTGCTCGACGTCGTGTTGAAGAAGACGGGGTCCCTGAGCGGGCCGGTGCCGCCCGGTCTCGGGAAGTGGGCGCTGCCTTCCGCGGAGGTCCGCGCTGCATACTCTCAGGACCTCGCCCAGGCGAAGCAGCTGCTCGCCGCCGCCGGGCTGTCAGGTGGGTTCTCGACCAGCATCATCGTCTACAGCGGTCAGACCACCTACTCGCAGCACGCCGAGCTCGTGCAGCAGGATCTCGCCGCGGTCGGGGTGCGCGTGAAGATCGACCTGCAGGATCAGGCGCTCGGGCGCAAGAACCTGATCGATGGGAACTTCGAGACGGGCATGCCGACCGGCAAGACGACAGCGCTCGAGGTCGACCTGCACCTCCGCGACAACTACGCCGCCAAGGGCTCCCGAAACTGGGGCGGCTTCTCCGATGCGCAGGTCGAGCAGTGGATCGCGCAGCAGCTGGTGGAGACCAACGAGGGGAAGCGACTCGAGCTCACGAAGCAAATCCAGCGCCGGGTGCTCGAACTGATGCCGGAAGTGTTCCTGCCGGTCTCGTCGAGCCGGAGTGCGATCCGGCCGGAGGTCGAGGACTACTGGCCCAGCGTGAACTCCGATCGGGCCTCCGAGGTCGCGACCTGGCTGAACGCGTAGTCCCCGCAGCGGTGAGACGCGGATCCTCGTCGCGGGCGGACGCCCGTCGGTGAGTCGCTACGTCGGTCGACGGATCGCGCTCTTCGTTCCCACGATGCTCGTGGTGTCTCTCCTCACGTTCGGACTGTTGAGGGCGATACCCGGCGACGCCGTTCTCGCGCAGCTCGAGGACTCGCCCCGGCTCTCCAGGCAGGAGATCGAGGAGCTGCGCGCAGAACTCGGGCTGAACGACCCGCTCTGGGCGCAGTATGCGCGGTGGGTGGGCGGCATCCTGATCGGCGACTTCGGCCGATCATTCGGCGGCGGCCTCGAGATCACCAGCGAGTTCAAGCGGCGTCTGCCGTACACCGCTGAGCTCGCCGTGCTCGCGCTCGTGATCTCGATCGTGATTGGCGTGCCGTTCGGGGCGGCGTCCGCGTTCGTACGCGGCAGCCCTCTGGACTACCTGCTGAGGCTGTTCGCGGTGTTCTGGCTCGCGGTACCCAACTTCTGGATCGCAACGATGGCGCTGATCCTGCCGGTCGTCTGGTTTGGCTGGTCCCCGAACATCGTCGCGACGAAGCTCACCGAGGCGCCTGCGCAGCACCTGGTCGACATGCTGATCCCGGGCGCGATCATGGGGATCAGCTCCTCAGCCGTGTCGTTGCGCATGACCCGTTCTCAGGTCCTGGAGGTGCTCCGACAGGACTACATCCGCACCGCCTACGCCAAGGGCCTCGGCTCGCTCACGGTGCTCCGACGTCACGCGCTGAGGAACGCGCTCATCCCCGTGGTCACGATCTGGGGCACCCAGGCGAGCGGCCTGCTGAGCGGGTCGGTCCTGATGGAGACGATCTTCGGCATCCCGGGGCTCGGCCAGTGGACCGTCGAGTCCATCCGCCTGCGCGACTACCCGGTCACACAGGCGCTCGTCCTCTTCTTTGCATTCGCCACGATGGCGGTCAACCTGCTGGTCGACCTCAGCTACTCCTGGCTCGATCCGCGGATTCGGGTGGGCTAGCCGATGCTCTCGCGCGCGGCGCACCAGATGCGGGTGGGATGGTCCGTCGGGCTCACGGGCCGCCACGCCGTGCTTCGCCGTGGCGGGCTCGGGCTCGTCGGCGGCGTGCTGCTGACCGTGATGATCCTCATGGCGGCCGTCGCCCCGCTGATCACCGTGGCACCGAACTTCCAAACCGCACAGATCCTCGCAAGCCCGGGAGGCGATCACTGGCTCGGGACCGATCACCTCGGGAGAGACATGTTCAGTCGCATGGTGTGGGGATCGCGCACCACGTTCCTCGTGGCGGGGCTGGCGGTGACCCTCGGTGTCTCCGTCGGCACGATCGCCGGCCTGCTCTCGGGGTACTACCGCGGGGGCACGGACGCGGTCGTGCAACGTGTGGTCGACGCGCTCATCGCGTTCCCCGGGCTGGTACTCGCGATGGCCGCGATCGCGGCCTTTAGCGCGAACAAGCTCACGATCTCGCTGACGGTAGGCTTCGTGCTGAGCCCGGGCGTGGCTCGGATCGTGCGCGGCGCCACCCTCGCCACGATGTCACACGACTTCATCGAAGCAGCAGTGGCGCTCGGGGCGAGCAACCGGCGAATCATGTTCCAGCACGTGCTGCCGAACGTCACCGCCCCGATCATCGTCGCGTCGACCGTGCTGATCGGCGTCGGCGTGCTCATTGAGTCGTCGCTCAGCTTCCTGGGGTTTGGCCTCCCACCGCCCGACCCCACGTGGGGGCAGATGCTCAGCGGCCCGGGGCGGGTCTACATGCTGAGCCAGCCGTGGCTCGCCGTGCTCCCCGGCATCGCGATCACGCTCACGGTGCTTTGCGCGAACCTCTTCGGCGACTCACTCAGGGACGTCCTCGACCCGCGTCTGCGCTGACGTCTCGAGAGGCGCGGGCAGCGGGGCGCGTTCATGCGGGGGCGCCGGCGAACGTGACCGTGGTCCCACCGGCGCGGGACCTTCCACCCTGCGGGCTCGCCGCCCGGCTCCGTATCTTCGGCCCATGACGACACCCACGGGAACGCCGTCGACCCGGGTCTCCGCGCCGTGGCTCAACCCCTACGTCGTGGGGCTCATCGCCGCCGTCGTGATCGGGCTCGGTGCGGGCGTGATTGCGCGCCTGCTCGACGAGCACGCGCCGTACGTGCTCGTCGGGATCTTCTTCGGGCTGCTCGCGTTCCCCGTCGGCGCGGGTGGGCGCGCCCTCCACGCGCGGGCGTGACCCCCGACCAGGAGGAGCTCGAGCGCTGGTAGCGGGGGGGGGGTCGCCGCTCGGCGCCCCCGCCGAGGAGGCGGCTAGGGCCGCGTCATCTCCTCGGGCCGCACCCACTCGTCGAACTGCTCGGGAGTGAGCAGCCCGAGGGCCACGCCCGCCTCCTTGAGCGTGGTGTTCTCGGTGTGCGCCTTCTTCGCGATCTTCGCCGCGTTGTCGTAGCCGATGTGCGGGTTGAGCGCCGTCACGAGCATCAGCGACGACTCCATGAGCTCGCGGATGCGCGCCTCGTTCGCCTGGATCCCCGAGACGCAGTGGTCGGTGAACGAGATCGCGGCGTCCCCGAGCAGCCGGATGCTCTGCAGGTTGTTGTACGCGATCACCGGCTTGAAGACGTTCAGCTCGAAGTGGCCGGTCGCGCCTGCCACGCCGACGGCAACGTCGTTGCCGAACACCTGGGCGCAGACCATCGTCAGCGCTTCGGACTGCGTCGGGTTCACCTTCCCCGGCATGATCGACGAGCCCGGCTCGTTCTCGGGGAGCAGCAGCTCCGCGAGGCCGGCGCGCGGCCCCGAGCCGAGCATGCGGATGTCGTTCGCGATCTTCATGAGGGACGCGGCGATCACCTTGAGCTGCCCCGAGAGCTCGACCTGAGCGTCGTGCGCGGCGAGCGACTCGAACTTGTTCGGCGCCGTGACGAACCGCAGCCCGGTGAAGGCGGCGATGCGCTGCGCCACCCGCTCGGCGAACTCGGGGTGGCTGTTCAGCCCGGTGCCGACGGCGGTGCCCCCGAGCGCGAGCTCGTAGAGGCGGGGGAGCGTCCCTTCCACCCGTGCGATGCCGTACTCGACCTGCTTCGTGTAGCCGGAGAACTCCTGGCCGAGCGTCAGCGGCACCGCGTCCATCAGGTGGGTGCGCCCGATCTTCACGATCCCGTCGAACTCGGCGGTCTTCGCAGCCAGCGCCGCGTGCAGGTGCTTGAGCGCCGGCACGAGGTGGTGCACGACCTGCTCCGCCGTCGCGATGCTCATCGCGCCGGGGAACGTGTCGTTCGACGACTGGGACATGTTCACGTGATCGTTGGGGTGGATCGGCTTCTTCGAGCCCATCTCGCCCCCGAGCATCTCGATCGCGCGGTTCGAGATGACCTCGTTCGCGTTCATGTTCGTCTGCGTGCCGGAGCCGGTCTGCCAGACGACCAGCGGGAAGTGATCGTCGAGCGCGCCGTCGATCACCTCCTGCGCGGCCTGTCGGATCGCGTCGCCGAGCCCGGGGTCGAGCTTGGTGAGCGCGACGTTCACCTCGGCCGAGCAGTACTTCACGATCGCGAGCCCGCGGATGAGCGGCCGCGGCATGCGCTCGATGCCGATCTTGAAGTTCTCGAACGAGCGCTGGGTCTGCGCGCCCCAGTAGCGGTCCGCGGGCACCTCGATCGTGCCCATGCTGTCGGACTCGACGCGGGTGGTGCTCCCGGCAGCCGTCGCCATCGTCCCCTCCGCTCGCTGTGCGCGCCAAGCGGGCCCGGCGTGCGCTACTCGCGCGGCGTCGCCGCCACGAGCTCCTTGACCGCGTCCCCCGCCTTGCGCATCCCCTCGAGCTCCTCGTCGGAGAGCGGGATCTCGTAGACGGCCTGCGCGCCGCCCGCCCCCAGGCGGATCGGCGCGCCGACGTACGCGCCGTTCACACCGTACTCCCCGTTGAGCCGCACACAGCAGGGAAGGATGCGCCGCTCGTCGAGCAGGATCGAGTCGACCATCTCGATCGTCGCTGCCGCCGGTGCCACGAAGGCGCTTCCCGTCTTCAACAGCTCCACGATCTCGGCGCCTCCCCGGCGCGCCCGCTCCGCGACCGCACGCACGCGATCCGGGGGCAGCAGCCGCGAGAGCGGCACGCCGCCCACGCTCGCGTTCGAGGTCACCGGGACCATCGTCGCCTCGGTGTGCCCGCCGAGCACCCAGGCGCTCACGTCCTTCACCGACGTGCCGGTCTCCATCGCGATGAACGTGCGGAACCGCCCCGTGTCGAGCATCCCGCCCTGCCCGATGACGCGCTCCGCCGGGAAGCCGCTCGCCTCGAGCGCCACGTGGCACATCGCGTCCATCGGGTTCGCGAAGATCACGAGCGTCGCGTCCGGCGAGTGCGCCGCCGCCTTCCCCACGACGTCCCGCACGATCTTCGCGTTCGTGCCGAGCAGGTCCTCGCGGGTCATCCCGGGCCGCCGCGGCACGCCCGAGGTCACGACGACGAGGTCGGAGCCGGCCGTGTCGGCCCAGTCGTTCGACCCCGTGAGCGTCGAGCTGAAGCGGAGCCAGGGGCCGCCCTCAGCGATGTCGAGCGCCTTGCCCTGGGGCAGCCCGTCCACGATGTCGATCAGGACGATGTCGGCGTAGCCGCGGGCGGCCAGCATCTGCGCCATCGTCGCCCCGGTGTTCCCGGCGCCTACGATCGTGACCTTCGTACGCAGCGTCGTCCTCGATTCCCGTGCGGCCGCAGCCGCGTTCCCGGCGCGCGGGCGGCCGCCACGGGGCGCCGCGGCGCGTCCGGTCGGTGGCCCGCTAGTTCTTCATCGCCGCCTGCAGCCCCTCGTCGAGCTTCGCGAGGAACTGGTTCGTCGTGAGCCAGGGCTGCTGGGGCCCGACCAGGATCGCGAGGTCCTTCGTCATGTGCCCGTGCTCGACGGTGTCGATGCAGACCCGCTCGAGCCTCAGCGCGAACTCGGCCAGGTCCGCGTTGGAGTCGAGCTTCGCGCGATGCGCGAGCCCGCGCGACCACGCGAAGATCGAGGCGATCGGGTTCGTCGACGTCTCCTGGCCCTGCTGGTGCTGGCGGTAGTGGCGCGTGACCGTGCCGTGCGCGGCTTCCGCCTCGACCACGTCGCCCTCGGGCGTCATCAGCACGGAGGTCATCAGCCCGAGCGAGCCGAATCCCTGCGCCACGACGTCCGACTGCACGTCCCCGTCGTAGTTCTTGCACGCCCAGACGATGCCGCCGCTCCCCTTCAGCGCCTGCGCGACCATGTCGTCGATCAGGCGGTGCTCGTACGTGATCCCGGCCGACGCGAACGCGTCACTGAACTCCTTCTCGAAGACATCCTGGAAGATGTCCTTGAAGCGACCGTCGTACGCCTTGAGGATCGTGTTCTTCGTCGAGAGATACGCGGGGTACTTGCGCTGCAGCGCGTAGTTGAACGAGGCGCGCGCGAATCCGCGGATCGAGTCGTCGAGGTTGTACATCCCCATCGCGATGCCCGGCGCCTCGAAGCGCATGACCTCGTGCTCGATCGCCTTGCCGCCGCCCTCCGGCTCGAAGCGCATCGTCAGGCGGCCCTTGCCGGGGACCAGGAAGTCCGTCGCGCGGTACTGGTCGCCGTGCGCGTGACGGCCGATCACGATCGGGTGCTCCCAGCCGGGGACGAGGCGCGGGATGTTCGAGCAGGTGATGGGCTCGCGGAACACCGTGCCGCCGAGGATGTTGCGGATGGTGCCGTTCGGCGACCGCCACATCGCCTTCAGCTTGAACTCGACGACGCGCTCTTCGTCGGGCGTGATCGTCGCGCACTTCACACCGACGCCGTGCCGCTTGATCGCCTCCGCGGATTCGACCGTGACCTTGTCGTCCGTGGCGTCGCGGTGCTCGATCCCGAGGTCGTAGTACTCGATGGGGAGGTCCAGGTACGGCAGGATCAGCCGCTCCTTGATGAAGCCCCACATGATGCGGGCCATCTCGTCGCCGTCGAGCTCGACGACCGGGTTCCTGACCTTGATCTTCGCCATCATGCTCCTCGTCGTCGCCATCGAGCCGGCGGTGAGGGGGTCACGCGGATCGGTGCTGGGCGCGCCCGGGCCGGGATCCCGCCGGGCGTGGGGAGTATACGCGGCGCCGTGAATGGGCGACACGCCCGGGCTCGCGGGCGTGCGGTCGACGCCACGGCGGCGGCCGCGCCGCCGGAGGGCTAGAGCGGGATGTTCCCGTGCTTCCGGGGCGGCTGCGTCTCCGCCTTGCCGCGCAGCATCTCGAGCGCGTGGGCGACCTTGACGCGCGTCTCCGCGGGGTCGATCACGTCGTCGATGTAACCCTTCGCCGCCGCGATGTACGGGTGCTCGAGCCGCTGCTGGTAGTCGGCCACGAGCCTCGCGCGCGTCGCCTCCGGCTCCTTCGACGACTGGATCTCGCGGCGGTTGATGATGTTCACCGCCTGGCTGCCGGCCATCACCGCGATCGCCGCCCCGGCCCACGCGTAGTTCACGTCCGCACCGAGGTGCTTCGATCCCATCGCGTCGTACGCGCCGCCGAAGGCCTTGCGCAGGATCACCGTGACCTTGGGCACCGTCGCCGCGGAGTATGCGTACACGAGCTTCGCCCCGTGCGCGATGATCCCGCCGTACTCCTGCGAGATCCCCGGCAGGTACCCAGGCACGTCGACGAGCGTGACGATCGGCACGTTGAACGCGTCGCAGAAACGCACGAACCGTGCCGCCTTGCGCGTCGAGTCGATGTCGAGCACACCCCCCAGGTACATCGGCTGGTTGGCCACCAGGCCGATCGCGTGCCCGGCGATGCGCGCAAAGCCGACGACGATGTTCTGCGCGAAGTACTCGTGGACCTCCATGAACTCCCCGTTGTCGACCATCCGCTCGATCACGTCGCGGACGTCGTACGGGAGCGAGGTCTCGGCCGGTACGACCGAGGCGATGTCGTCGAGCCGCCGCGTCGCGGCGTCTCCGGTGTCCACGAAGGGGGGGTCGTCCATGTTGTTGAGCGGGATGTAGGAGAGCAGCCGGCGCACCTCCTCCAGGCACGCCTCCTCGCCCTTGACCGAGAAGTGCGCGACGCCGGACTTGCTGATGTGCGAGTGCGCTCCGCCGAGCTCCTCCATCGTCGTGACCTCGCCGGTCGCGCTCTGAATGACGTCCGGGCCGGTGAGGAACATCTGCGAAGTGCCCTCGACCATGAAGATGAAGTCGGTGAGCGCCGGCGAATAGACCGCGCCACCCGCGCACGGGCCCATGATCACGCTGATCTGCGGGATCACGCCCGAGGCCTTCACGTTGCGGTGGAAGATGTCGCCGTAGCCCGCGAGCGAGCCCACGCCCTCCTGGATGCGCGCCCCGCCGGAGTCGTTCAGCCCGATCACCGGGACGCCGATCTTCACGGCGAGGTCCATCACCTTCGCGATCTTCTCGCCGACGACCTCGCCGAGGGACCCGCCGTAGACCGTGAAGTCCTGCGCGAAGGCGCAGACCTGCCGGCCGTCGATCTTGCCCCAGCCGGTGACGACGGCGTCCCCGTAGAAGCGCTCATCCTCCTCCACGCCGTTGAGGTGGACGGCGAGCGCGTCGATCTCCTCGAAGGTGCCGGGGTCCAGCAGGATGGAGAGCCGCTCGCGGGCGGTCAGCTTCCCGCGCTGGTGCTGCGCGTCGATGCGATCGTGACCGCCGCCCAGCGCCGCGCGCGCCTTCAGCGCCCCGAGCTGGGCGAGCCTCTCCTCAAACCCCATGGAGTCAGCTCCTGTATGGCCGCAGGGCCGCGCGCGGGCGCGGCGGGGGCGTTCGCAGGCCGCAAGTATCCCGGAGATCCTGTGGGGGCGCCACCGCTCCGCCCGCCGCCGGGTGCGGGTCCGCCGTGCTCAGCGCGGACGCGGGATCTGGAGCGTCTGACCCGCCTGCAGGCGGCTCACCTGGTTGACCGTCATGCCGTTGGCGGCTGCGAGCGCCTCCAGCGTGATGTCGAAGCGGAACGCGATCCCGAGCGCGGTGTCGCCCGGCTGCACGAGGTACGTCTGCCCGCCGGCGGTGGGTGTGGCCGTGGGGGCGGCGCCGCCCGGTCGCGGCGGCGGGGCGGGCGTCGCCGCCGCCGGCGGCGCGCCGCTTCCCAGCCGCACACTGCGCGGGACGCTCAGCTGCTGCCCGACGAGGATCTCGGTGCCGGTCAGCTTGTTGCGCTCCTGGATGGCCTCCACGGTCGTCCCGAAGCGCGCCGCGATCGCGAGCAGGCTGTCGCCCGGCTCGACGGTGTACGGCTGCTCGCCGCCGCCGCCCACGACGGCCCCGGTGATGATCGTGGGCGTGGGGAGCGTGGCGAACGGGGTCGCGCTGGGGATGGGCGTCGGCGTGCCGGCCGCCCGCGGGGGCAGCACCGGGTCGCCGCCGCAGCCCGCGACGGCCGTCGCCGCGAGCAGCGCGGCGAGCGCGCCGAACGAACGGAATAGCGCGGGACCGGCTCTTCGCTGACGCATACGCCTCTGTCTTGGGGGAGTGCGGGGATCGTACGCTCCGTCGCCGCACCCGAACAAGGACGCGGCGTCGCTCAACGCGGGGCCGCGGCGTCGGCCAGCAGCGCCGCCACCGCGATGTCGCCGGTGCGCAGCATCAGCCGCAACGACTCGCGGTCGACGTTCTGCAGGTCGTCCCGCGCGGTGTGGATGAAGGCGTCGTCGCCGCTGTTGAACGTCACCGCCGGGATCCCCACCTCGACGAAGCTCGCGTGATCCGACGACGCACTCGACGGGAAGCTCCCCACCCGGATCGGGACGTCGCCCTGCGCGGTGATCAGGCCGACGACGCGGGTGGCTAGCTCGCGATCGCCCACCACGATCGCGCCGGTCACCTTCCCGGTCATGTCGAAGTTCAGTACATAACGCATGGCGCCAAGGTCCTTCGACGACGCGTACGCGCGCGAGCCGAAGAGCCCGACCTCCTCGCTCCCGAACGCCACCGCGCAGAGTCCCGACGCGCGGTGCGTGCGCGCGAGCTCGATCATCGTCGCGGTCCCCGACGCGTTGTCGTTGGCGCCCGGTCCCGCGGCGACCGAGTCGTAGTGCGCGCCGAGGAGCACGCGGCACTCGGCGCCGGCGCGAGCGACGACGTTCTGCGACTCGCCGGTGCGCGTCCCCGCGACCGGGCGGAGCGTGACCGGCTGGCCGAGCACGGCGTCGAGCGCGTCCCCGGACTCGAGCGCCACCGTGAGGGCGGGGATCGACGGGGTGAGCTGGCCGAGCGATCCGCCGAGCGGTCCCGGCACGTTGTTGACGACGATCACGCCGACGGCGCCCGCGGCCTCCGCGTTGCGCACCTTGTCGGCGAAGGTGATCTGGCCGCGGTCGAGCAGCGCGATCGCGCCGCGCGCCTGCGCCGAGGCGAAGTCCTCCGGGCGGCCGAGCCGGGCGTGCACGAGCGGCCCCGTGGCGTCGCGCACGGGCGCGCTCTGGAACGACAGCGCACGGATCGTGCGCGTGCCCGGCAGCTCGACGAAGGAGTCGTCGAAGCGCACGCGCACCGGGAATCGCTCGATCGCAACGTCGTAGCCGGCGTCGCGGAGGACGCGTGCGATGTACTGCGCGGCGTCGCGCTCGCCCTGCTCGGTGCTCACGCGGCTGCCAATGTCGCCCGCCAGCACGCGCAGGTGCTCCTGCACGCGGTCGACGCTCGACTCGCGGTGCGTTCCCGTCGCGCCGCCGGTGCCCGGCGGCGGGCTCGGCGTCGTCGCGCCGCCGGGCACCGGCGGCGGGCTCGGCGTCGTCGGGATGGCGGTCGGCGCGGGCGA
>VGNK01000030.1 GCA_016866055.1 Chloroflexota bacterium
CGGAAACCGCGCCGAACACGACGCCGGCCACGAGCAGCACCGGCCAGGTCTCGCCCGGGAGGCGCCCGACGCCCCAGCCCGCGACCAGCGCGACCGGGAGCAGGGGCGCCGCCATCGGCTCGCGCGCGAGGAGGGAGAGCGGGCCGACCTGCGCCAGCGCCGCCGCGAGCGCCAGGGCCGCCACGAGCAGCACGCTCACCGGCTCGTCCCCTCGAGGGAGACCGCGCCGGCCGGCTGGAAGCCCGTCATCACGAGCACCTGCTCGAGCCGCAGGAAGTCGGCCAGCGGCTCGGCGGTGACGCGCTCGAAGAGGTCCTCCTGGCGGGCGTCGATGGAGGAGACGCGTCCGATGAGCAGGCCCGCGGGGAGCCGCCCGCCGATCGGCGAGGAGACCACGAGGTCGCCCTTGATGAGCGGCGCTCCACGCGGCACGTAGTCGAGGCGGAGGCCCGCGCCCGTGCCCGCGGCCGCGGCGGGCGTGCGGGAGGACTGCACCACGGCCGCGACGGCCGAGTCCGGGTCGGTCAGCAGGCGGACGCGCGAGCGGTGCGCGCCGACCTCGATCACGATGCCGGCGAGCGTCGCGCCCGAGGTGAGCACGGGCTGGCCGATGTGCACTCCGTCGCGCGCACCGCGATCGATGAGCACGCCCTGCCGCCCGGGAGCGGGGTCGCGCACCACCACGCGCGCGGTCACGACGCCGACCGCCTCGGGGCCGGCCGCGTCGAGGAGCGCGCGGGCCTGGTCGACCGCGATCTGGCGTTCGCGCCGCGACGCGAGATCGGACTCCGCCGCGGCCAGGCGACGACGCAGTTCCGCGTTCTCCGCGCTCAGCTCGCGGAGCTGGCCGGCGCGCAGCAACAGGTCGGCCGCCGGGCGGGTCGCGTCGCGCAGCGCGCCGGCGGGGACGCCGACCGCGGTCGCGAGGCGCTCCTCGACCACGCGCGCGAGCGGGAGCGGCGAGAGCGCGAGCAGCGCGAGCCCGGCCGCGACCGCCGCCGCGATCCACACGGCGCTGTCCTTTCTCCGGATGGAGCGGCCGCGCTCGCCGAGGCGCACGGCGGCGGATCAGCTCAGCGTGGGGCGCGGCGGGCCGAGACCGCCGACTGCACCTTCTGGAGCGTCTCGGCCTCCTCGAGCGCCTCCGCGCAGCCGCGCACCACCGTGCGCAGCGGGTCGTCGGTGACGTAGACGGGGAACCGCGTCTCGGTGGCGACGCGGCGGTCGAGGCCGCGCAGCAATGAGCCGCCGCCCGTCATCGCGATCCCGTGCATCATCAGGTCGGCGACGAGCTCGGGCGGCGTAATCTCGATCGTCGCGCGCACGGTGCGCACGATCTCGTTGGTGACCGGCGAGAGCGCGTCGCGCAACTCGACCGTGGAGACCTCGACGGACTTGGGGAGCCCCGTGGCGAGGTCGCGGCCGCGCAGGTCGACGGTGCCCTCCTCGTCGAGTGGGTAGGCGGAGCCCGCGGCGATCTTCACCTGCTCGGCGGTGCGCTCTCCGATCAGCAAGTTGTGGACCTGGCGGGCGTAGTCGACGATCGCGAGGTCCATCGCATCGCCGGCCGCGCGCACCGAGGTGGAGCGCACGATGCCGCCGAGCGCGATCACCGCGACCTCGGTGGTGCCGCCGCCGATGTCGACGATCATCGAGCCGGCGGCGTCCATCACCGGGAGCCCGGCACCGATCGCGGCCGCCATCGGCTCCTCGATCAGGTACGCGGCGCGCGCGCCGGCGGCGACCGCGGCGTCGTGCACCGCGCGCTTCTCGACCTCGGTCGCCCCCGAGGGGATGCCGACGACCACGCGGGGCTTCGGGATGCCGAGGCCGAAGCGCTCGTGCACGGAGCGGATGAAGTACTGGAGCATCTTCTCGGTGACCGCAAAGTCCGAGATCACGCCGTCGCGGAGCGGGCGCACGGCGACGATCGTGGACGGGGTGCGGCCGACCATGCGCTTGGCCTCGGCGCCGATCGCGAGGATGCGCTTCGTGACCTTGTCGATGGCGACCACCGAGGGCTCGTCGATGACGATGCCGCGGCCGCGCACGCTCACGAGCGTGTTGGCGGTGCCGAGGTCGATGCCGATGTCGTGCGAGAACATCCCCAGGAACGAGGAGAGCGGATTAATCACCTGAGCAATTGCCCGTCGTGGGGAGAGGGGCCGCTGGCGCCGTGGGGAGGTTCGGCTGCGGCGAGTATACGGATGCGCGGAAGGCGCGTACAGGGCTGGCCGGTCCCCCGGCCTCGGGCGGCCTCCGCAGTGGGGAACCCCGGGAATGCTGCCAGCGGACGCCTGTTGAGGGGCGGTCCCGTGTCGAAGATCGAGGCACTGGAGCGCCACGGACGGCAAAGCTCCGCCTTGAGAAGGGCAAACCCCGGGAAACCGGGGGCGCAATGCCACGGGCCTCACGCGCGCCCCCGGGCGCACCAGGACGGCCGGGCTGCCGAAGGAACGCCGCACGCCGGCCCTTTCGCGAAGTCGCGAGGGGCCGGCGTGTGCCTTCCGGCCCCCGCGCGGAATCCGACGATGTGCTGCCGCCAGCAGCACGCGCCGAGGAGGCCGGGATGTTCAGTCCGCTGTCGTCTGCCTACGGGAGCTGCTTCTCCTCCGGGTGGCCGCGCCCGGGCGGCCGGCCACAGGTATCGGCGCGTCTCGCGAACGGCGACAGCGCGAGCCTGTCGTTCAGCCGACACGCGCTGGGGGGTGGGGGCAGCTCGGCGTGGTGCGCAATCTGCGCCGGGTACGCGAGCTCGCCCTGGAGGACGCCGCACTCGAGGGAGTCGCCACCCGCATGCGGGAGATGCAGCACCTCGCGCGCTCGCCCCTCAGCGCGAAGCTCTCGGAGGCAGACCGGGCCGCTGTGGCGCAGGAGCTTCAGGGCCCCAAGGCGAAGCTCGACGAGATTACCGGAGGCCGTCTCGCCGGGAAGCTGTTCGTGCCGCCGGACGTCGTGCCCGGGGCGAGTGCCAATCACGCGCCGGCGTTCACGCCGCCACCGGCGCCGGGCGGCCGGCGGGGGCGGCGTCGAATACATCTCGACGAGCGTCGTCTCGCAGACCGTGACGCGCGACGTGGAGACCGGCTACAGCACGATCGTCACGCGTGTGCGCGTTCCGGTGACGCGGCGCGAGACCGTGCGAGAGGTGAGCTCCTCGACCTCGACCGTCTTCGATTCATCGAGCACGCTCAGCACGACGGCGACGTACGGCACGAAGCAGGTCGGCAGCATCAACGTCTCGGGCGTGTCGCCGAATCAGCAGTACACCATCTCGCGCGTGGGGTACGCGTACTCGACCCAGAACACCTCTGCGGGTGGTGCGTCGAAGCTCCTCGTCGGCGCGACTCTCGATCCAACCTCGTGACCGCGATCGGCGTCACGGACGCAGGGTGGGGCTACAGGTTCAAGTTCGAGCGCATCACGGGATCGCAGGTCCGACTGCGCAACACCACCACCGGCGAGGGCCAGGCCATCGACATCGCCGCTCTGGCAGACCAGGCGGGGGCGAAGACGCGGTCCTTCAGTCAGCTGGGGATCCACATCAGCCTCAACGGGGCGATCCAGAGCGGGGTGGACAAGCTGGCCAGCGCGATCAACAACAAGAACGTCACGAAGGCGGCGCCGGATTACTCGATCAAGCTCACCCACGTCGGTACGGGTGCGTCCCAGACGATCAGCATGAACGGCATTGGGGAGTCCAGCGCAACTCGGGTGCTCCAGTTCAGCGCGCTCGACGTCTCGTTCACCCTGACGGGCGGTTCCGGGTCGACGGCCAGCCTTGTGAACGGACTCCACGGCAAGGACATCCGGACCAAGGAGCTCGTGACCGAGTACGTCAACGGGTACGAAGTCGAGGTGGTCACGGAGGAGGAACAGGAGGTCGTGACGATCTTCGAGACCTCCTACGAGAGCGAGCACATCGTGGAGGTGACGGAGGAATTCCTCCTCGCCGTCCAGCATGGCCGCGCCCGGGAGTACGACCTCGTGACGGCTCAGCAGTCCCCCGCCGCGCGTGCGACCGGCGACGCACTCTCCGAGTTCCGCGCGCTTGACGCGGCCGTGGAGAAGCGGCTCACGGAGATCCAGGAGCGGCGAGACGTCATCCAGCGGGAGATCGAGCAGCTCGCGCGCGGCGAGCAGCTGGATGCGCAGGGCGCGAAGGCGCTCGCGGAGTCCGTGTTGCGAGACGCGCTCAAGCTCACCGCGCGCATGGCAGCCTGGATGGCGCGCTCGTCGCCTCGCTCCTCGCGGAGGGTGCTTCGCGCTCGTCGCAGCCGCCGCTGAAGCAGCCGTCGTCGACGGGCGGTTAGATCCCAGCCACCCCGCCCACGAGCAAACCGATCGCGAACGTCACGGCCGCCGCGGCCACGCCGAGCGACATCTGGCGGAGGCCAGCGTAGAGCGGGCTGCGCCCCGTGAGCAGCGTGATCCCCGCGCCCAATCCGAAGAGCGCGAGCGCCGAGAGCACGCCGCTCGCGACGACGGCCCCGATGCTGTACGCGACGAGGAACGGGATCACCGGCACGATCGCGCCGAGCGCGAAGAGGATGAACGAGGCGATCGCCGCCGTCCACGGCGAGCCGATCTCCTCGGGCACGATCCCGAGTTCCTCGCGCGCCAGGGTCCCGAGCGCCGTGTCCTTGTCCTGCATCACGCGCGCGGCGAGCTGCTCCGCCTCGTCCTGCGGCAGGCCGCGCGCCTGGTAGATCAGCGCGAGCTCCTCCTGCTCCGCCTCCGGCATCAGCTGCAGCTCCTCGCGCTCGAGCGCGATCTGAGCCTCCGCCCACTCGCGCGAGGAGGTCACCGAGATCCACTCGCCGAGCGCCATCGAGGAGGCGCCGGCGAGCAGCCCCGCGATACCGGCAAGGATCACGGTCGCCTGTCCCGGGGCGGCGCCGGCGAACCCGGCCACGAGCGCGAAGTTCGAGACGAGGCCGTCGTTCGCGCCGAGGACCGAGGCGCGGAGCGCGTTCCCGCCGCCGAGCGAGCGGTGGCGCGCCTCAATGCGTCCGATCACCGACCCGGGCGGCTGTCCGCGCGACTGCGAGATCGCCGCAAAGATGCGCGCGTGCGCCGCCTCGTCCTCGGGGAGCCCGGCCTCCTCGGCGATCTCGTCGTGCGCGTACATCGAGGTCGCGTCGGCCTCGAACGTCTTGATCACGGGCAGCACGAGGTCCGTGCCGAACCGCCGGCCGAGCCACATCAGCGCACGAGCGCGCAGCGAGGGCGATCCCGGCTCGGGGCTCACCCCGGCCTTCTCGAGCTGTTCCTGCCAGAGTCGGAGGTGGCGCTCCTCGGAGAGCGCGAGCCGGCGGTAGACGTCGGCGATCGAGGGGTCGCTCTCGATCTCCGCGAGCTGCCGGTAGATGTAGAGCCCGTCGACCTCCTCGGCGAGGTACTCACGGTACCTCTTGATCTCCGCCGGCGTTGCCAAGCTAGGTCCCGTTCCAGCCTCGCGCGCGGAGGCGCTGCACGAACTCGGCCTCGTCGATCACCTCCACGCCGAGCGACGCGGCGCGATCGCGCTTGCTCCCCCCGCCGGCGCCGGCGACCACGGAGTCGGTCGTCTTCGTCACCGACGCGCCGACGCGGCCGCCGAGCCCCTTGATGAGCGACTCCACCTCGTTGCGGGACCAGCGGTCGAGCGAGCCGGTGACCACGATCGTCACGCCCTCCAGCGGGCCGCCGCGCGCGGAGACATCCTCGTCCATCCGCACGCCCGCCTCGGCGAGGCGGTCGAGCAGCGCCGCGTACTCCTCGTCGTGCAGGTAGTCGAACACCGACTCCGCGACGACCGGGCCGATGCCGTCGATCGCCTCGAGCTCGTCGCGGCTCGCCACGCGCAACGCAGCCATCGAGCCGAAGTGGCGCGCGACGTCGCGCGCGGTCTCGGTGCCGACGTGGCGGATGCCGAGCGCGATCAGCAGCCGGTGGAGGGGGCGCTGCCTGCTCGCCTCGATGTTCGCGAAGAGCGCCTCGAGCGTCTTCTCGCCGATCCCCTCGAGCGCGAGCAGCGCCGCGCGCCGCTCGGGGAGGCGGTAGACGTCCGAGAGGCTCTCGATGAGCCCCGCGGAGACGAAGAGGTGCGAGCGCTGCTCGCCGAAGCCCTCGATGTCCATCGCGCCGCGCGAGGTGAAGTGCTCGACCTGGCGCGGAAGCTGCGCGGGACAGGCACGGTTCGGGCAGTAGGTCGCGGCCTGCGCGGGGTCGCGCTGCACGGGTGTGCGGCAGACCGGGCACGCCGCGGGCATCTTGAACTTCGCGAGCCGCCGGCCCTTGCGGCGCGAGAGCACGGGGCCCACGACCTGCGGGATCACCTCGCCGGCGCGCTGCACGATCACGTCGTCGCCGGCGCGCACGTCGAGCTCGTGGATGTGCGCCTCGTTGTGCAGTGTCGCCACGCTGACCGTGACGCCGCCGACCACCACCGGCTCGAGCATCGCGAACGGCGTGAGCACCCCGGTGCGGCCGACCGAGACGTCGATCTTGCGCAGCCTCGTCACCGCCTGCTCCGCAGGGAACTTGTAGGCGATCGCCCACCGCGGCTCCCGCCCGACGACGCCGAGCTGGCGCTGAGCCGGGAAGTCGTCGACCTTCACGACGACGCCGTCGATCTCGTAGTCGAGGTCGTCGCGGCGCTCGACCCAGCCGGCGCAGAACGCGGCGACCTCGTCGAGGCTCTCGAAGCGGGCGGCGAGCGGGTTCGTGGGGAAGCCCGATTGCTGGAGCCAGCGCATCGCGCCCCAGTGGGTCGCGGAGGGCGGGCTGCCCTCGACCCACCCGAGCTGGTAGACGAAGATGTCGAGCCGCCGACCCGCGGTGATGCGCGGGTCGAGCTGGCGCACCGAGCCCGCCGCGGTGTTGCGCGGGTTCATGTAGAGCTGCTCGCCTCGCTCGGCGCGCTCCTCGTTGAGGCGCTTGAACTCGCCCTTCGACATGTAGACCTCGCCGCGCACCTCGAAGGCGGGCAGGCCGTCGCCTTCGACGCGCAGCGGCACGGAGCGGATGGTGCGCAGGTTCGCGGTGACGTCCTCGCCGCGCAGCCCGTCGCCGCGGGTGGCGCCGAGCGACAGGCGGCCGTCGCGGTAGACGAGCGAGATCGCGAGCCCGTCGATCTTCGGCTCGCACACGAACGCGAAGTCGTCGCGCTCGGTGAGCCGCACGAGCCGCTGGTGCCAGGCCCGCAGCTCGGCGTCGTCGAAGGCGTTGCCGAGCGAGAGCATCGGCTCGCGGTGTTCGACGACGCCGAAGCCGGCGACCGGTTCGCCGGCGACGCGCTGGGTGGGCGAGTCCGGGGTGATCAGGTCGGGGAACTCGGCCTCGAGGTCGCGCAGCTCGCGCATGAGCGCGTCGTACTGGGAGTCGCCGATCTCGGGCTCCTGCTGCACGTAGTAGCGGTGATCGTGGTAGCGGAGCTCCGCGCGGAGCGCCTCGGCGCGCTCGCGCGCGTCCTCGAGGGCGCGCTGCGCGCCGGCGGGGGAGGAGGAGGGGGCCATCGCCGGGCCAGTATAGCCGGGGGCCCCGGCCGCCCCGGCCCGCCGTCCGGCAGGCCGCGGGGATCGAGCGGCGGATCGAGGGTAAGATGGGATTGCGCCCGGGGCGGGCGCGAGCGGCTCCCACGGCGGGCATGGCGAGGTCCGGGATGAGCGCGACGTCACCGGTCGTGATCGTCGACTACGGGGCGGGAAACCTGCGGAGTGTCGAGCGCGCGGTGACGCACGCTGGCGTGCGCCCGCTCGTGACCGCGCTCCCGTCGGCGATCGCCGAGGCGCGGGCGTTGATCGTGCCCGGCGTCGGCGCGGCCGAAGACACGATGGCGAACCTGCGCCGCGGTGGGCTCGACGGGCCGATCAAGGAGTACATCGCGTCGGGGCACCCGTTCCTCGGGGTGTGCATGGGGATGCAGGCGCTCTTCGACCTTTCCGAGGAGGGCGGGCGGCACGAGTGCCTCGGGGTGCTCCCGGGCCGCATCGTGCGGTTTCCGCAGGGCATGACCGTGCCGCACATGGGGTGGAACACGGTCCACCTCGAGGCGGAACACCCGCTCTTCGAGGGGGTCGACCAGGATGCCTACTTCTACTTCGTGCACTCGTACCACCCGCGCCCGGACGACGAGGCGATCGTGATCGGCCGGACCGCGTACGGGGGCGTGTCGTTTCCGTCGGTGGTGGGCCGGGCGAACGTCGTGGCGACCCAGTTCCACCCGGAGAAGTCGGGCCGCGACGGGCTGCGGCTCTACGCGAACTTCGTGCGGCTCGCGCTCGGCGCCGACGCGGCGCGGGCGGCGCGTGCGGCCGCGAACTCGTGAGGAGCTGATGGCGATGGAGGTGATCCCCGCCATCGACATCCGCGGTGGGCGCTGTGTGCGCCTCGAGCAGGGTGACTACGACCGGGAGAAGGTGTTCGACGGCGACCCGCTCGCCGTGGCGCACCGCTGGGCGGCGGAGGGGGCGACGCGCATCCACGTGGTCGACCTCGACGGCGCGCGTGAGGGGCGGCCGGTCAACCTCGAGCTGATCGTGCGGATCAGCCAGAGCGTGCACGCCGAGGTGCAGATGGGTGGCGGCGTCCGCGACATGGAGACGCTGCGCACGCTGCTCGAGGCGGGGCTGAGCCGCGTGGTGCTCGGCACGGCGGCGGTGACCGATCAGCGGTTCCTGCGCGAAGCGGTGGCCGTGGCGCGCGAGCGGCTCGTGGTCTCCGTCGACGCGCGCGAGGGGCTCGTGAGCATCGAGGGCTGGACGCAGGCGACAGGCGTCGACGCGCGGGCGATGATCGACCGGCTGGCCGCCGCGGGGGTGCAGCGGATCGTCTACACGGACATCCTGCGCGACGGCGTGCGCGCGGGCCCGAACTTCGAGATGTACGAGCGCCTGACGTCGAACACCTCGATCGCAGTGATCGCGGCCGGCGGGATCGCCACGACGCAGGACGTGCAGCGGCTCGCCGAATGCGGGGTCGAGGGCGCGATCATCGGGCGGGCGCTGTACGAGGGCTCGATCCGGCTGCGCGAGGCGGTCGCGGCCGCCCGCTGAGGAGGGGGCGCGGGCGCGTGCGGGCGGCGGCATGCTGACGAAGCGCATCATCCCCTGCTTCGACGTCGACAACGGGCGCGTCGTGAAGGGCGTGTCGTTCGTCGAGCTGCGCGACGCCGGCGACCCGGTGGACCTGGCCGCGAAGTACGACCTCGCCGGCGCGGACGAGCTCGTCTTCCTCGACATCACCGCCTCCTCCGACGCGCGGCGCACCGTCTACGAGCTCGTGGCGCGGACCGCGGACCAGGTCTTCATCCCGCTCACCGTGGGCGGCGGCATCCGCGCGACCGACGACATGCGGCTGATGCTCGAGATGGGCGCGGACAAGGTCTCGGTCAACACGGCGGCGGTGCAGCGTCCCGAGCTGATCTCGGAGGGAGCGCACCGGTTTGGCTCGCAGTGCATCGTGGTCGCGGTCGACGCCAAGCGGCGGGCCGGCGGGCCGGCGCCCGGCTGGGAGGTCTACACCCACGGCGGGCGCACACCGACCGGGCGCGACGCGGTCGAGTGGGCGCTCGAGGCGGTCGAGCGCGGGGCGGGGGAGTTGCTCGTGACGTCCATGGACACGGACGGGCACCAGGCCGGGTACGACCTGCCGCTGCTGCGAGCGATCCGCGACGCGGTCACGGTGCCGATCATCGCGTCGGGCGGAGCGGGCGAGCCCGAGCACCTCTACGACGCGCTCACGGTGGGCGGCGCAGACGCCGTGCTCGCCGCGTCGATCTTCCACTTCGGCAAGTACGACATCGCGTCTCTCAAGCGATACCTCGAGGAGCGGGGCGTCCCGGTGCGGCCGGTTGCGACCGCCTCCGCGGAAGGGGCGGGACGATGAGCGATCAGCGGGCGGCACGCGCAGGCGCGCTGGATCCGGCAGCGTTGACGTACGACGAGCGCGGGCTGATCCCGGCGATCGTGCAGGACGCGCGCAGCCGCGACGTGATCATGCTCGGCTACATGAGCGAGTCGACGCTGCGGCGCACGCTCGAGATCGGGCAGGCGGTGTTCTGGTCGCGCTCGCGGCAGGAGGTCTGGCACAAGGGCGCGACGTCGGGTGACTACGTGAACGTGCTCGGGGTGACGACGGACTGCGACGGCGACGTCGTGCTGCTGCAGGCGGAGCTCGTCGGCGGCGGGATCTGCCACACGGGTGCGCGGTCCTGCTTCGTGGAGGAGGACGGCGTCACGGCGCGACGGGTGGCGCTGGCCGGGGCGTAGCGCCGGCGCGCCGCGCGTCTCGGGTCGGCGGGAGGTTCATGGCGTGATCCGCGTAGGCCACGTGATCCTCGACGTCGACGGGACGCTGGTCGACTTCGATACGGCGCTGCGCGCGGCGCTCGAGGCGACGGCGGGCGCGCTCTCCGAGAGACTGGGGACGCTGGTGACGCCCGGTGGGCTGCGCGCCGCGCGCGAGCGGGTCGCGGCCGAGCCCGCCTGGCGCGGGCGGCGGCTGCGCGAGATCCGGGACGAGTCGTTCCGGCGCGTGATCGCGCAGGCGGGGGGCGACGGGGCGGGGAACGTGGGGGCGCTCGTCGCGGAGGCGCTCGGCGTCTACTACGAGGCGCGCGACTCCGCGCTGCGGCCGTACCCCGAGGTGGAGGCCGCCGTGGAGGCGCTGCTGGGGCGGGGGTTCACGCTCGTCGCGGCGAGCAACGGGAACGCGGCGCTCGAGCGGCTGCCGGTGTTCCGGGGCTTTGCGCATCTGCACTTCGCGGAGACCGCGGGGGTCTCCAAGCCGGACCCGCGGTTCTTCGAGGGGGCGCTCGCGCAGAGCGGCGGCCGCGCGGGGTCGGCGGTGTCGGTGGGGGACCGGTTCGAGAATGACTACGCGCCGGCGCGTGCGCTCGGGATGCACGCGGTGCTGCTCGACCGCTCGGGATCGGCGTCGGACGCGGCGCTCGTGCGGATCCGGACGCTGGCGGATCTGCCGGGGCTGCTCGAGGCGGCGGGGTAGCGCCGGGGCTGGAGGGCGGGCTCGCGCGGCGCAGCGGCGGAATCGCGATCGCGGCTAGGCGTTCCCGCACCCCGCGACCGGGCGGGGGCGGGGGAGCCCGCAGCCACGTGACCGCACGGGGGGCCTGAAGCCCCCGTCGCCGTCGTGGCAGCGCGTCCCCGTAGTCGTCCAGGCGTTGATCGGGCTCGCCCGGACGGTCGAAGCGAGCGCGGTTACGGCGACGGCGGGCCGAGGGCGTGAGGCCCCCCCCGTGCGGCTCCCCGCCAGCGGGCCGGCTACCGCCGGACGAGGTGCCGCCCGAGGTCCGGCTCCGGGCGGTCGAACGGCGTGTAGGCGGGGTCGCGGCGGCCGAGCGCGATGAACGCCTGCGGCTCCCAGTCGCCAGGGAGGTCGAGGGCGGCGCGCACCGCATCCTGCGCGTAGAGCGGCGCGGAGATCCAGAACGCGCCGAGCCCGCGCCCGCTCGCGGCCAGCAGCACGTTCTGCAGCGCGGCGCCGAACGAGTGCTGCGCGAGCCCCCACTCCGCGCGCCAGCGGCGGTCGTCCGCGTAGCGCCGCAGGCCGTCGGGAACGAGGCAGCCCAGCAGCAGCGTCGGCGCCGCGACGAGCTGCCGTCGCGAACGCGCGAGCGCGCGTTCCCGCTGAGCGTGGGGCACGCCGTCGCCCTCCATGTCGGCCTGCCAGGCGGCGCCCATCGCGTTCGCGAGGGGTGCGCGGCGAGCCCGGGTGATGTCGACGAAGCGCCACGGCTGCGTGTGATGCGGCGCGGGCGCCGTGAGCGCGAGCGCCACGAGCGCACGCAGTTCGGTGTCGTCGAGCGGTGGGCCGAGGAGGCCGCGGATCGAGCGGCGCGCGCGGATCGCGTCCTCCAAGCTCACGCACGCGCCTCCGGCGGCGGCCAGCCGGCGGGCAGCCGCGCGACCACCTCGCGCGTGGCGGGGCCCACGCGGTCGCGGACCGCGAGCAGGTCGCTCGGGGTGTCGACGTCGGCCGAGAGCGAACGCAAGCGCAGCTCGCGGAGCGCGAGGCCGGCGCGCGCGGCCTGCTGCCGGTGCGCCTCGGCGGAGGCCGGGCCGAACCGCGGCGGCATGCGGTCGGGCGGGCGCAGCCCGAGCGCGGCCGTGCCGCCGTCCGCGGAGGGCACGAGCACGACGTCGGCCTCCGCGAGCGCCTCGAGCACGCGGCGCACATCGGGAGCCTCGAGTTGCGGCAGGTCGGCGGGCATCACGACGACGGCCGCCGCGCCGCGCACCGCGGGGCCCGCGAGCGCAGAGCAGACCGCGGCGTTGAACCCGTCGCCGCCGTCGAGCACGAGCCGGGCGCCGTGGCGCTCGGCGACGGCGCGGTAGTCCTCGTCGGGCGTGACGACGGCGAGGTCGCCCGGGTGTGCCGCGCGGGCGGCGGCGAGCACGTCGTCGAGCATGGCGCGCACGAGGGCGCGACGCAGCTCCGGCGGAAGCGCGCTCGCGAGGCGGCTCTTCGCCTCCGCGGCGCGGCGGGCCGCCACGAGGATCACGGCGCCGCCCGCGGGCGCGGTCACGCCGTCACCGCCTCGAGCACCGCGCGCGCGACGCGCTCGCGACCCTCCTCGCCGCGCATCATCGTGTCGACCGCCACGGCGCGCAGGCCGAGCGCGGCGACCGCGGGGACGAGCGCCGCGTCGACGGCGTCGAGTACGAATGTGTCGACGAGCCCGCGGTAGAGACGCGCGACGCCGACGGCCGAGACCTCGTGCCCGAGCGAGCGGAGCATCGCCGCGGCGGGGCCCTTCACGGCCTGACCGCCGACGATCGGCGAGACCGCGACGCGGTGACCGTCGGCGGAGGCCAGGGCGTCGCGCACGCCCGCGACCTCGAGGAGCGGCCCGATCGAGACGAAGGGGTTGCTCGGCGCGATCGCGACCACGTCCGCGCCGGCCAGCGCGTCGAGCACGCCGGGGGCGGGGGTCGCCTCGGCCGCGCCCGGGAAGCGGAAGCCACGGACCTCGTCATGCGCGCGCCGGCGCACGAAGTACTCCTGGAAGGGGAGCTCACCCTCGCCGGTGAGCACCATTGTGGGGTGGGGGTCGTCGGTCACCGGGAGCACGACGGTTCGCAGGCCGAGCGCGCGCGCCAGCGTCGCCGTTGCGGCGGAGAGCGTGCCGCCGGCGCGCAGGATCGCGGTGCGGCGCAGGTGTGTCGCGAGGTCGCGGTCGCCGATGCGGAACCAGGCGTCCCCGCCGAGCTCGCGCAGCGCGTCGAGCGTCACGGTGCCGTCGCCGCGGATCCCCCACCCCTCGTCGCCCTCCCGCCCGGCGAGCGTGTAGAGGACGGTGTCGATGTCGGGCGAGACGTGCAGCGCGTGCCACTCCAGGTCGTCGCCGACGTTGCAGATCGCGGTGACGTCGGCGGGGTCGACGCAGCGGACGAGCCCCGCGAGGAAGCGCGCGGCGCCGACGCCGCCGGCGAGGACGGTGATCTTCACGGGCGTGCGGCCACTCGCTCGTCCTCCCATCAGGCGGATCGCGTGGGTGGCCCGGGGATCGTACCGGGCGCGGCCAGCCGGCGCGCGCGGACGGGGGCTCACTCGAACCGCGGTTCCGGGCCTTGCACCCTTGCCGGCGCGCTCAACGGGAACGCCGCCGAGCGCCGGCGACGACCGCGGGCGCGCTCACTCCTGGAGCGGCTCGGCGGCCATCGCGAGGCCGCCCTCCATCGAGGGCTCGCGGCCCTCGATCTGCGCGAGCAGCACGGACGCGGGCGCGAAGCCGCGGTTGATCGTCACGAGCCGCCCCGCGCGGTCGAACACCGCGGTCGTCGGCACGGAGAGCACGCCGTACTCGCCCGCGAGCGCGGCATCCGCAACGGCGTCGTGCCGCTCGAGCCGCAGCTCGGGCAGGCGCGCGCGCAGCCGCTCGAGCGCGGGCTCCTGCTGGGCCCGACAGACGACGCAGCTGCGGGTCGTGAAGTAGACGATGCGCGGCGGTGTGGTGGCGCCCTCGCTCGCCGGCGGCTTGCCGGCGAGCAGTCGGGCGAGGATGCGGCGGTCGCGCAGGCGCAGCCAGAGGCGCGCCGCGGCGATCGCGAGCGCGATCGCCGCGATCAGCGAGGCGGCGACGAGGAGGCGCTCGGTCATCGAGCGGCGCGGCCGCTCGCGATCGCCTTCGGCAGCAGGCCAAACCGGTCGAGCTGGTAATAGACGAAGCAGCCCGCGCAGAACTGCACCGTCAGGTTGACCACGGCCAGCGCCGTGACGATCCAGTTGAAGACCCACCCGACGGCGATCGCCCCGGCGAGGAGCGAGAAGAACGAGGCGAAGAGGAAGATCGACCCAAGCGCCTGGGCGAACTGGTGGGGCATCGGGTCCTCGGCGTGCACGTCCGGGCGCAGCACGCCGGCCGGCCGCAGGATGCGCTGGTGCACCTGCTTGAAGAGCGCGAACGCCGGATGCGCCGTGCCGAGCGCCATCACGAGGGCCGTGAAGAGGACCAGCCAGCGGCCGACCGCGTCCCCGAGGACGAACGCGAGCACCGTGAATGCGACGATGAAGGCCTGGTTCGTGCGGAGCGTGTTGCGGTCGACGCGGTACGGCGAGCTCGGCATGCGGGGAGGCTCCTGAAATAGTCGAGTAAGTTACTCATGAATGTTACATCGACCGGTCCTCCGCGGCCACCAACAGGGGGGGTGCGCCCGGACGCATCGAGGACATCGAGGAGGCTGCTCGCACGGCGGCGGCCCCGAGTGCACCGGGGCGCGCGGCGGGCGGTCGGCGCCCGGCGAGGGGTGCGGGGAGCGCCGGCGAGCGTTGGCGCCCGGCGAGGCGTGCCTGGGCCACCGGCCGGAGATCGGCGACGGCGGACGAGTCCCGGTGTCGCCGGCTAGGGGTTGGCGGCAGCGAGGGCTTCCTCGGAGCGCGCCCGCTCCATGGCGGCGATCGCCACCTGGATCTGCTCGTCGTCGGGGACGCGCGTGGTCAGCCGTTGGAGCGCGAGGTTGGCGCCGAAGAGCATGCGCACGATCGGGAGGTGGATGTGCGTGCCCCCGAAGCGGATCAGCTCGTAGGAGACCGCCGCGATCAACGGGATCAGCACGAGCCGTGAGGCGAAGCGCCACCAGAGCGGCGACCCGGCGACGAAGACGAAGACCACGATCGCCACGACGGCGACCGTCAGGAGGAACGAGGTGCCACACCGCGGGTGTTCCTTCTCGTACCGACGGATCGCCGGGACGCGTAGCTCGCGGCCGTCTTCGAAGGCGCGGATCGTCATGTGCTCGGCGCCGTGGTACTGGAAGACGCGTGCGACCTCGCTCGAGCGGCCGATCGCCCAGAGGTAGCCGAGGAGCAGCCCGAGCCGCAGGGCGCCCTCAATCAGGGTCGGGATCCAGGAGCCGCCGAGGAAGCCGTCCAGCCAGGCGGTGGCGAGCGTCGGCGCCGCGAAGAACACGAGCACCGCGAGCGCGAGCGTGAAGAGGACGCCCGCCCACGCGACGACGCCGAGCGGCTTCGCGCGCCCGTCCTCGTCGAGCTCGGCGGTCGCGACCGCGGAGGACCACATGAGCGCACCGAAGCCGAGCGCCATCGTCTCCCAGAGCACGATCACGCCGCGGATCAGGGGCACGCGGCGGAGGCCGCTCGTGTAGAGGCCGCGCAGGCGCTGGCCGCGTGTCGTGATCTCGCCGTCCGGGGTACGCACCGCGACGGCCATCGTGCGCGGGCCGCGGATCATCACGCCTTCGATCACCGCCTGGCCGCCGTAGAGAGGTGCGCTCATGGCGGCTCACGATAGCCGCGACGGCGATGGACGACGAGCGACCGCAGGCCCGCGCGCGGACACGCCGGCGCCGCCCGTCCCCGCGGCGGGACTCGTGGAGGCGAGGTGCGGAATCGGTGAACGCGCCCGCAAGGCGCGGGCGGCGCGCGCCGGCTAGCTACCCTGCGACTGCGATGGGTCGGCGAGCTGGTAGCGACGGCGGAAGCGCTCGACGCGCCCCGCCGTGTCGACGATGCGCTGTTCACCGGTGAAGTACGGGTGGCACTGCGAGCAGACGTCGACGTGCATCTGGCGCCGCGTCGAGCGCGTCTGCCAGCTATTTCCGCACGCGCAGCTGATCGTGGCGAGCTTGTACTCGGAGTGGATGCCGGACTTCATCTCGATGCTCTCTCGAAGGCGGCTCGGACCACCGCCGCTAGGCGTCGACTGGGAGGACGGAGACCTGCTTGCGCCGGCCCTTGGCGTACGGGGAGTAGCGCACTACGCCCTCGACCTGTGCCCACAGCGTGTGGTCTCGTCCCACACCGACGTTCTCGCCTGGGTGGAAGCGCGTGCCGCGCTGGCGGACGAGGATCGAGCCGGCGGGGACGACCTGCCCGTCATGCCGCTTCAGGCCGAGCCGCTTCGACGCGGAGTCGCGCCCGTTCTTGCTCGAGCCGCCGGACTTCTTGTGTGCCATCTCCGGCCCCGTTTCCCCCTCAGCCCGCCCGGATCGCGGTGATCACGAGCCGGGTGAGCGGCTGCCGGTGTCCGCGGAGGACGCGGCGCCGCGTCTTGTTCTTGTACTTGTAGACGGAGACCTTCGGCGCCCGTTCCTGGGCTTCGACGCGCGCCGTGACCGACGCGCCGGCGACCGTCGGCGTGCCGATCCTCGTCTCACCGCCGTCGTCGACGAGGAGGACGTCCGCGAGGGTCACCTCGTCGCCGGCGTCGGCGTCGAGCCGCTCCACGGCGATGGCGTCGCCCTCGGACACACGGTATTGCTTCCCGCCGGTGCGGACGATCGCGTACATACCGCCTCTTCCGATTCTTGGATACATTGAGTCTAGGCAGTGCCCGAGCACCGGTCAACGAACCCGGGTGGCTCGGGCGGCCCGGGTCCCCTTCCCGCCCCCGGCGGGATTCCACCGGTCGTAGCCGTCGCGAGGTGCGCGCTGGACGTCCTGCTCGACCTGATCCGCGCGCCGCTCGACTTCCTCGGCTGGCTGACCGATGCCCTCTTCCTCACCGTCAACGCGCTCTTCACGCGGTTCGGGGTGCCGATCGTCTTCGTGGCGGCGCTCGCCGAGGCGACCTTCGGGCTGGGGGTCGTCTTTCCGGGGGTGATCATCATGTTCCTCGGGGGGGCGAACGCGGTGGGGGAACCCGAGGAGTTGACTCTCGTGTTCGTGGCGGCGGTGGCCGGAACCGCGATCGGAGACACCGTCTCGTACAGCCTGGGGCGGTTCGGCGGGCGCTACCTGCTGGGGTCGCGCTTCGCCCCGTCGGTGCGCCTCGGAGCGGCGCTCATCGAGGGCCGCGCGCGGTGGTTCATCCCCTTCTACCACCTCTACAGCGTGACCCGAGCCCTGGGGCCGTTCGGCGCCGGGGCGGTGCGGATGAAGCTGCGGGTGTGGCTCCCGCTCGACTACCTTGGGGCGACCGTCGCGAACGCGGTGTGGGTGGGGACGGGCGCGCTCTTCGGGACGGCGGTGCTCACCGACGACGGCCGCCTGGAGCAGCACCCGCTCCTGCGGATCGGGCTCGTGACCGCAGGCGTCCTCTGGTTCCTCGTCTTCCGCCGCGCCGTGCAGTCGAGGCTCCGTGGCCTCGCCGAGGTCGAACGGCGCGCGGAGGTCCCAGCTCGCGCGAGCGGGCCCGCGGGGCCGGTCCCGCCGGTCCGCTGAGCGGGCGCGAGCGCCTCAACCGGTCCTGTGCGCAGGAGCTGGCGCCGCGTTCGGCCGTGAGCGCGCCGCCGGGGCGCCCGACCGCCTCGGCGGGCGATCGGCTCCAAGCGGACTCGGCCAGCAGGAGCCGGCGAGGCGGCGCCGGACCGCGTGCTCGGGCTTGTGCATGCGCGCTGCGGGCGCGTCAGGCGCAGGCACGCGGCGGACCCAGCCGCAGCAGCGCGAAACCCGTGACGGCACCCACCGCGAGACCGGCGAGCATCCCCGCGGTCGCGGTCGCGGTCGCGGTCGCGGCCAGGACGAGCGGCACGGGCGTCGCGTCGGTGGGGACGCCGGCGCCCGCGAAGATGACCGCCATCGCGAGCGTCCACCCGGCGGTGTTGGCGACGACCCCGCC
>VGNK01000031.1 GCA_016866055.1 Chloroflexota bacterium
CGCCGTCCGACCCGCGCGGCGTGGCCGCGGGCGTCCGACCGGTTCGCGCCGCGGGCCGCCGGCGGCGCCCCTCTAGAATCGCCGCGACCGAACCCGCCGCTCCGCGTCCCATCGGGGGGCACGCCGATGACCACCTCCACCGACCTCGACTTCGCCTCCGCCGAGGAGCTCGCGGCGCTCGTCCGCCGCCGTGCGCTCTCGCCCCGCGAGCTCATGGCGCACACCCTCGACCGCATCGAGGCGCTGAACCCGCGCCTCAACGCCTTCGTCGAGCTCAACCCCGAACGCGCGCTCGCCGAGGCCTCGGCCCAGAGCGAGCGCATCGCCCGCGGCGAGGACCTCGGCCCTCTCGGCGGGCTACCGTTCGGCGTCAAGGACCTCGAGGACGTTGGCGGGCTCGTCACCTCCCACGGCTCGCGCGCCTTCCGTGACCACGTCGCGCCGCGCGACTCCGTGCAGGTGGAGCGCCTGCGCCGCGCCGGCGCGATCCCGATCGGTAAGACGAACACCCCCGAGTTCGGGCACACCGGGTTCTCCGCGAACGAGCTCTTCGGCGCCACCCGCAACCCGTGGAACCTCGAGCGCACGCCCGGCGGCTCGAGCGGCGGCAGCGCGGCCGCCGTCGCGGGCGGGCTCGTGGCGATCGCGACCGCCTCGGACGGCGGCGGCTCCGTGCGCATCCCCGCCTGCTTCGTCGGCGCCTACGGGCTCAAGACCTCGTTCGGCCGCGTACCGATCGGCCCCTCCGACTTCACGCGGTGGATCGACGTCTCGGTGTACGGGCCGATCACGCGCACCGTGCGCGACGCCGCGCTCATCCTCGACCAGGTCGCCGGCTACCACCCCGCCGACCCCTGCTCGCTGCCGCACCCTGGGAGCTCGTACCTCCGCGCGCTCGAGGAGCCGCTCGCCCCGCTGCGCATCGCGTACAGCCCCACGCTCGGCGCGACGCACGTGCAGTCGGACGTCGCGGTCGCGGTCGAGCAGGCGGTGACGGCGTTCACGGAGCTCGGCCACGCGGTCGATCGGTTCGACGACCCGATCCCGCAGATCGGGCAGTGGTGGACGCGCATGACGCGCTTCGAGGGGCTCGCGGCCCTCTGGGACGTCTTCCACGAGCGGCCGCAGGAGCTGAGCGAGCCCTACCGGGCGGGGCTCGAGGCCGCGCTCGCGCTCGGCGCGCACGACTTCGGCGAGTTCGCGCGCGGGCGCGCGCAGCTGAACGACTGGTGCTGGCGCCTCTTCGAGCGCTACGACCTGCTGCTCACGCCGACGATGCCGCTCGAGGCGTTCGCCGCCGAGGGGCCGCTCCCGTCGGAGGTCGAGGGCCAGCGCTACAACTTCATCGCGTTCACGGCGCCGTTCAACTTCAGCGGGCACCCCGCTGCGACCGTGCGCGCCGGGCGCACGGCGAGCGGGATGCCCTGCGGGCTGCAGATCGTCGGCCCGCGGCACCGGGACGACCTCGTGCTGCGCGCGTCGCTCGCGTACGAGGCCGTGCGTCCATGGGCGGGGGACTGGCCGCGGATCAGAGCGACGCCGGGAAGGGGGTGACCGCATGGCGCTGGATGCCGCGCTGCTCGAGGAGCCGTACTGCTACCTGACCACGACCGGGCGCGTCACGGGCAACCCCCACGAGATCGAGATCTGGTTCGGCCACGCCCTTCGGCGCCGGCGCGACACCCTGTACCTGCTCTCGGGCGGGGGCGAGCGATCGGACTGGGTGCGGAACCTCCGGCGGGAGCCGTCCGTGCGCGTGCGCATCGGCGACCGGACGTTCGCCGGCAGCGCGCGGGTGCTGAGGGCGGGGACGGCGGAGGCCGGCACCGCGCGGCGGCTGCTCTTCGAGAAGTACCAGCCGGGCTACGACCCCGACCTCACGTCGTGGCGGGAGTCCTCGCTGCCGGTGGCGATCGACCTCGAGCCGTGACGCGGCGCGCGGGGAGCCCTCAGCACGAGCCGCGGCTATCCTCGCCGCATGAACGTGCTCGTGACCGGCGGCGCCGGCTTCATCGGCGGTCACCTCGTGGCGGCGCTCGCCGAGGCGGGCGACCGCGTGACCTCGATCGACCGCGAGCGCATCCGCCGCCCGTTGCCCCCCGGCGTGGAGGAGGTGACGCTCGACCTGCGCGACCACGCGGCGCTGCGCGAGGCGGTCGCGGAGGCGATGCCCGCGGTCGTCTACCACCTCGCCGCGCAAGCCTCGGTCGCGATCTCGATGCGCGAGCCGCGCGAGGACATCGAGACGAACGTGCTCGCGACCGTCGAGCTGGCGCGCGCCGCGGCGGACGCGGCATGCCGGCGCTTCCTCTTCGTCTCGAGCGGTGGCGCGCTCTATGGCTCGCCCGAGCGCCTGCCCGCGAAGGAGACCACGGCGGTGGCGCCCCAGTCCGTCTACGGCGCCTCCAAGGCGGCGGCCGAGCTCTACCTCGACGTCGTGTCGCGGCAGACCGGGCTTTCGGTGTCGGTCGTACGCCCCGCGAACGTCTACGGCCCCTGGCAGGACCCGCACGGCGAGGCGGGGGTGGTCGCGATCTTCGCGCAGCGGATGCTGCGCGGGGAGCCGGTGACGATCTTCGGGGACGGGCGGCAGACGCGCGACTACGTCTACGTCGGCGACGTCGCCGCCGCGATCCGCGCGGCGGCGCAGGCGGAGACGGCGGCGACCTGCAACGTGGCGACCGGGCGCGAGACGAGCACGCAGCAGATCTTCGACGCGCTCGCGGGGCTCACCGGCTACGAGCGGCAGCCGGTGTACGGGCCCGAGCGCCCGGGCGATGTCGCGCGCATCGCGCTCGACCCCTCCCACGCGCGTCGGGCGTGGGGCTGGCGCCCCTCGGTGAAGCTCGACGACGGGCTCGCCGAGACCGTGCGCTGGTTCCGCGAGCGGATGGCGTAGCGCGTCGGTCCGGCGACGCGCGACGGCCCGCCCACCGGCGCGCGCCGGTCCCGCGAGCGGATCGCGGGGCGAGCGCGCCGGCTCAGTTGCGCGACTGGTCCGGCGGGACGAACGCGAACATCGCGAGGGAGCCGGGCTGGCGGCGAAGCACGTTGTGCCACAGGCGCTCCGGGTTGTCCGTGAACGCGTCCTCGGGCCTGGCATCGACGACGAACCAGGACTCGCCGAGCAGCTCCGACTCGAGCTGGCCGCCGCCCCATCCCGCGTAGCCGCTGAAGACGCGCAGCCGCGACACGGTCGGGAGCACCGCCGCCGGGTCCTCGCCCAGCGCGACGAGCCCCAGCCCGCCCGCGACCGGCGTCCACCACGGCTCCTCGCACGGCTCCTCGCTGAGCCCCACGGCGATGGCGACGGTCGGCTCGACCGGCCCGCCGCCGAAGACCTGGTCGGGCCAGGCGACGGCGCGCGTCCACCCCGGCAGGTGGTCGCCCACGCGCGCGGGGAGCGGGCGGTTGAGCACGACCCCGAAGGCGCCCTGCTCGTCGTGCGCGCAGAGCAGCACCACCGTGCGGTGGAAGTTCGGGTCGAGCAGCGCGGGGCTCGCGACGAGCAACTTCCCCGCGAGCGTCGTCGTCATGCACCGATCATCTCAGAACGCGCAAAGCCGCCCGCTGCGCCGGGAGACGCCCCGCGCGGTCGCGCTCAGGCGGGCTCGAACTCCGCGAGCACCGGTGCGTGGTCGGAGGGCTTGGGCCCCTTCCGGAAGTCGCGGTCGATGCCGCAGGAGCGGAGCCTCCCGGCGAGCCCCTCGCTCGCGAGCACGAGGTCGATGCGCAGCCCCATCCCCTTGTGGAAGTGCCCGGCGCGGTAGTCCCACCAGGTGTGCTGGACCGTGTCCGGGGCGACGCGCCGGAAGCCGTCGACGAGCCCGGTGGCGAGGATCGCGCGCAGCCGCTCGCGCTCCGGCTCGCTCACGTGCGTGGCGCCGGCGAACGCCGCCGGGTCGTAGACGTCGATGTCGGCCGGGGCGATGTTGAAGTCTCCGCACACCACGAGCGGCGAGCCGGCGAGCTCGGCGGCGCGCCGGGCCATCGCGTCGAGGAACGCGAGCTTCGCGCCGTACATCGGGTCGTCGAGCGCGCGTCCGTTGATCACGTACACGCTCGCAACGCGCACGCCCCCGACCGTCGCCTCGATCCAGCGGCCCTCCTCGGGCACCGGGCTGCCGGGGAGGCCGCGCGCCTCCGCGGCGGGCGCGCCGTCCGCGCGCGCGAGGATCGCGACGCCCGCCCAGCGGCCGGTGGAGTGGTCGACGGCGCGGTAGCCGGCGGCGGCGAGCGCCTCATGCGGGAAGGCCGCCTCCTCGCACTTCGTCTCCTGGAGGCAGACGACGTCGGGCCCGTGCGTCTCGAGGAACTCGAGGACGCGGGGCAGGCGCGCGTTGACGGAGTTGACGTTCCAGGTGGCGAGCTTCACGCGGCGATTCTGCCTCGCCGGGGCGCGGGGCTCCAGTCCGGCGCAGAGACGGGCACCGAGCCGCTTCGCGAGCCCCGCCGCCCGCTCGCGCCCTCGGCCCTCCTCAGTCGTCGCCCGCGCCCCCGCCGGCCGGAGGCACGGGCGCCGCCGCCGCCGGCACGGGGCGCCCGCGCGGCCGCGGGCGGCGGTTGACGAGCGCGATCCCAGCGAGGATGAGCGCGAGCCCCGGGATCGCCGCGAGCGAGATCCTCTCGCCGAGCACGATCCAGCCCCAGAGGAGTGCCGTCACCGGCACGAGGTAGGTGACGAGCGCGGCCTGCGCCGCATGCAGCTGGCTGAGCAGCCAGTAGTAGAGGATGAGCGCCACGCCCGACGAGAGGAACGCGAGCCCGGCCGCCGACAGCAGCACCCGCTGCGAGAGGTCCGGGAGCGGGGGCACGCCCTCGACCGCGAGCAGCAGCGGCGTGAGCATCGCGAACGAGACCCCCCCCTGCATCCCCGCGATCACCGCGGGGTCGGTGCCGAGCAGGCGCCGCCGCATGTAGACCGCGCCCACGCCGTAGCAGGCTGAGGCGACCACGACCGCGAGCTGGCCCATCGTCCCCTCGCTCGTGATCGCGACGAGGTCGTCGCCGATCACGACGACGACACCGACGAAGCCGACGATGAGCCCCGCGCTGCGCCAGCGCGTGAGGCGCTCGGCGCTCAGCGCGACGTGCGCGAAGAGCGCCGCGAAGAACGGCGTCGAGGCGTTGAGGATGGCGGCGAGCCCCGAGGTGATCTGGCGCTCACCCCAGGGGATCAGCACGAACGGCGCCGCGGTCGCGAAGAAGGCGACGACCACAAGGTCGCCCCAGCGGCGCCTCGCCGGCAGCCGGCTCCGCCGCGCCGCGACGAGCGCGAGGATGAGCGCCGCACCGCCCCCGAGCCGCAGCCACGCGACCGCGACCGGCCCGACCTCCTCGAGCATCACCTTGATGAACATGAACGACGCGCCCCACATCAGCGAGAGCGCCGCCATTCCGATCAGATGAGCGGGTCGCACGCGCACCACCTCGACCGTGCCCGGTGGAGCGGTCGACGATAGCGGCGAGCGCAGCGACGGTCGACGCGCGCCCGCCGAGCGTCAGGCCCCGCGCACCGCGGCCTGCCCGCGCGCGTCGGACTTCACGTGGCCGAGCCAGCCGAGCGGGTCGCGCCAGCGCGGGTCGAGCAGCCCGCCCACCCACGGGCTCCCCGGCCCCACGGTCCCGCTGAACCGCGTGTGGGTCGAGCCCCAGCGACAGCGCAGCCGCATCCACCACCACTCACCGTCCGGCGACGGCTCGGCGCCGGGGAACACGAGCAGCCGCGGCGAGACCCGCGTCCCCAGGTGCTCGGGCACCCGCGCGACGTCGCCCTCCGGGTCGGCGGGCGGGAAGTCCTTCCAGCGGCGGATGCCGGGAACGCGCATCACCTTCGACCACAGCGCCCGCAGCCGGAACGGCGGGTTCGCGGAGGGGCTGAACCCGATCACGGGATGCCCGTGCGGGTGGTAGCCGAAGCTCCCCGCGTGCGAGCCGCGGCTCACGTAGAGGAGCGGGCGCGCGCCGCCCGGCTCCGCGCGCGGGACCTCCGCCCAGGGACGCTGCAGCCCGCTGCGGTGGCTCGAGTAGCCCGCGCGCACGGGCGATCCCTGCGCGTCGAACTCGATCGTCACCATCTCCCAGTCGCCCTCGTGGTTGTTGCGGAAGTCGTTGTAGAGATAAAGGTACCAGTACTGCAGCGCCCCGCCCGACGGAGTCTCGACGAAGCGACCGTACGCGACGGGCTCGTACGCGTGCTCCGCCTCCGTGAGCAGGCGGCGGTACTCGCGCCACGCGACGCTCTCGTCCTGCGAGGGAAGGTCGGCGACGTCGAGCTCCCAGCTCGCGGTCGCGGCGGGCATCGCGCGCGCGGTGAGCGCGCGGAGCCGGTCGTAGCCGGTGCGCGACGCCGGCGTCCAGGCGCTCGGGAGAATCGAGTTGAGGAGGCTGCGCGGCCGGAACGACCACGCGCGTGGGTGGTCGCGCTGCTCGACGCGTGCGAGGAAGAATTCCACGGAGCATGGGTGGTAGTCGCCCCAGCCGCGCGGACCGGGACGCCACGAGCCGGGCCGCCGGCGGCCCTCGAACTCCTGCGGGAAGATCACGAGCACCGGGTTGTGCCTCTCGAGCAGCGCCGCGCCGTCCATCTCGTGCTCCCTCCGCGATCGGCCGTGCCACCGACCGCCAGTGTGCACGCCGTGTCCAGCCCCGAGCACGCGCCGCGGTCTCCCAGCACGACTGCGGCTCGACGCGCGCGGCTAGACTTGCCACAGGCCGGTCACGTGAGGACGGGACGTGGTGAACGACCGCACCGACGTGATCGTCGTCGGCTCGGGCTTCGGTGGCGCCGTCACCGCCTGCCGGCTCGCGAGCCGCAGCTACCGCGTCGTCGTCCTCGAGCGGGGACGGCGCTGGGCGCGCCCGCGACTATCCGCGCGCGCACGACGACGCCTGGATCTACGACGTGCGCCGCCCCGCGCGTCGCAACGGCTGGATCGACCTCCGCCTCTATCCCCGCATGGCCGTCGCACAGGGCGCCGGCGTCGGCGGCGGCTCGCTCATCTACGCGAACATCCTCGTCGACGCGAAGCCCGAGCTGTTCGCCGCCGGCTGGCCGCCCGCGATCACCCACGAGGAGCTCGCCCCCTACTACGCCTCGGTCGCGGAGATGATGGGCGCCCAGCAGGTGCCGCTCACGCAGTGGCCGAAGCGCACCTCGCTCATGCGCGACGCCGCAGCCGCGATCGGCCACGCGGACCGCTTCCGCCAGGTCGACCTCGCGGTGACGTTCGACCCCGCCTGCAGGCGACGAACACGCTCGACCTCAACGACCTCGCCGTGGCCGAGCGCCACGGGGCGGAGATCCGCCCGCTGCACTCCGGCAGGCGCGGGTCGTCGCCGGCCGGCACCAGGTGCCCGCGCGCGACACAGCGGTTCATCTGCTCGAAGAAGCTGCGCGGCACGTGCGCGAACTCGCCCTTCTGTCACTCGTGCGTCGCGCCGTCGAGGTTGCCGTGCTCCCAGAGCGTGGGGAAGCCGATGCCGTAGGTGAAGCTCGCGATGCGGCAGACGAGGTTGTCGCACTCGCGGTGCGTGAGCCGGACCCAGTTCGCGACGAGCTCCGCGCGCCACGTCGGCGCGGCGATCCCCCACTGCGGGTTGAGGTACGGGCAGGCCGGCCCCATCGTCTTGATGGGCGCCTTCATCGTCAGGCGCGAGAGGCGCGGCAGCACCGGGTGCAGCGAGACCGCGTTCGTCACGACGGTCCGCAACTGCGGCACGAGGCCGGCGACCACCGACATCATGAAGCTCGTCGAGCCCTGGCAGTGAATGACGGCCTGGATCGAGCTTGCCCCAGTCTGGCGCACCACCTCCTGGACCGCCGCTGGATGGTCGTGGAGCGCGACCCGGTCGAGCGTCCACTGATTCGGCGGTATGTCGATGCGGCCGCGCCAGTTCTCGAGCCAGACGTCGAAGCCGCGCTCGACGAGGGCGTCGACGAGCGTCGTGCGGACCGGGGCGCGGAAGATGTTCGCGCGCACGCCGGCCCCGTGGACGAGGAGCACCGGGCCCTTCGTGGGCGCGGCCCGGCCGCGTACGTGCACGAGGTTGAGGGCGAACCTGTCGCCGGCCGTGAACGAGACCACCGTCTCGGTGAGGCCCCCCGGACCCGCCGGCCGGCTCCGATCCGGGCTGCATCGCGCCTCCCTCGCCTGCGGCGCCGCGCGGCTGCGGCTCGCGCCCGGCATGCGCGCGGCCCGCGGAGGTCCACCCGGGGACGCCGACCGCCACCGGCGAGCGCCGCTCAGCGCGAGCCGGGCGTCACGAGGATCTGCACCCGCGCCGGCCACCGGACCGGCGCCGCGGAGTATGGCAC
This sequence comes from Chloroflexota bacterium, assembly GCA_016866055.1. Classification (GTDB taxonomy): domain Bacteria; phylum Chloroflexota; class Dehalococcoidia; order UBA2979; family UBA2979; genus VGNK01. Next base: position 8,318 of record VGNK01000031.1, read on the forward strand.
GCGCGCCTCGCGCTACGCGCCGCCGGCCGAGCGCAGCATGACCAGCTCGGTGTAGACGACGACGATCGCGCGCGCCGCCGACTCGGCGGCGTCGTCGTCGAGCTGGCCGGCGTCGCCGCTCAGCCAGAGCGGCTCCATCCGCGTGAACTGATCGCGCAGCGCGTCGGGCATCTCGGCCGCGCGGATCGTGAGCAGGTGGAGGCTCGCGTCTGCGAGCCGCTCCTGCAGCGTCCCGCGCCCGGTGGCCAGCTCCGCGACCGCGAGGCCGACCTGCTCGACGACGTGGCTCGGCCCCGCAGTCATGCGCGCATCCCCTCGCGTGCGGTCCGCTCCGGCGGGCGCGTCGCGGGCCGTTTCGCCGCGTCTCCGCGCACCGCCGCGCCGGCTGCCCGCGCTCGCCGTGCCGTCAAGCGGGTGGCGGGCGCCCCCGCGCCCTCGGGGATCATAGGGGCCGTCAGAGCGCGACCCGCGCCGCGCCGTCCTCGAGCTCCGCACGCCGCTCCGCGTAGTCGGGGAGCGTCGCGCCGACCAGGTCCCAGAACTCCGGCCCGTGGTGGCGCGCCGCGAGGTGGCAGAGCTCGTGCACGATCACGTAGTCGATGAGCCGCGGCGGGTGGATCACGAGCCGCCAGTTGATGCGGATCGTGCCGTCGCGCGCGCAGCTCCCCCAGCGGCGGCGCTGCTCCTTCACGATCAGGCGCCGCGCGTGCAGCCCGAGCCGTGCCTCCCAGCGCGCCGCGCGAGCGTCGAGCAGCGCCTCGGCGCGTTCGCGGTACCACGCGATTACCGCCTCGCGCACCGCCGCGCGCCGGGCCTCGCCGCCGAGCGTCCACGGCACGCCCACGCGCAGCGCCCCGCCTTCGAGCGAGGCCGATGCCGCACCGCCGTCCACCGGAACCAGCGCCAGCATCACGGTGCGCCCGAGGTACGGGATGCGCTCCCCGTCCGCCCACCCGTGCCGGCGCACGCCCGTGAGCGCGGCCGCCTGCCGCACCACCCACGCCGCGCGCCGGCGCACGAACGCCACGATCTCCGCGCGCGGCGTCGCGTGCGGCACGGAGACGCGCACCCCGTGTGCGACGTCGACCACGATCTCGAGCGTGCGGCGCCGGCGGCGGCTGCGGACGACCTCGTACCGGATCGCCCCGCCTCCCACCCGCAGGACGTCGAACTCCCGGCTCACCGCGTCGTCGCGCGCCTCGACGATCTCAGCCAGCCCCCACTTCGCGCCGGAGGCGCTCGTGCAGCCGCTCGAGCGCCTCCGCGAGTTGCGCGCCCGTGCGCGCGCCCGCGAGGAAGACGCCCGTGACGTTCACCGTGAGCCAGTCGAAGCCGTCCGCCGCGGCGCGGCCCGCGACCGCGGCGACGCGGTCGGGGTCCGCGGAGAAGGCGCGTGCGTCGCGGTCGCCCGCACGCGGCGGGGACGCAAGCCATGCCTGGAAGCCGAGCGACGCCGGGTCGCGGCCGGCCTCCTCGGCGTGGCGCCGCACCGTTGCGATCGAGCGCGCGGGGTTGGGGCCGCCGCCGGCGAGCCAGCCGTCGCCGAGCCGGCCCGCGCGGCGCAGCGCGGCCGGGGAGTGGCCACCGATCCAGATCGGCGGGCCGCCGGGGCGCGGCGGCTTCGGCTCCATCGCCATCGCCTCCACCCGGTAGTGCGCCCCCGCGAAGTCGATCGAACGATCCGTCCAGCATGCGCGCAAGAGCGCGATCGCCTCGTCCATCATCGCCCCGCGCGCGTGGAAGTCGAAGCCAAGCGCCTCGTACTCCGGCTCCTGCCAGCCGACGCCGATCCCGAGCCGCACGCGGCCCCCCGAGAGCGTGTCGATCGTGCTCACCTGCTTCGCGACGAGCACCGGCGAGCGCTGCGGCAGCACGAGCACCTCGGTGCCGAGCCCGATGCGTTCGGTGACGGCGGCGATGTAGGCGAGCGTCGTCAGCGCCTCGAGGATCGGCATCTCGGCCGGGTAGGGCCCCGCGGCGCGGCCGCCGGCGGGCTGAGCCATCACGACGTGGTCGAACATGTCGAGCTGGTCGAAGCCGATGCGCTCGATCGCGCGCGCGAGCTCGGCGACGCCGTCGGGCCCCTCGCGGTGGATGACGCTGGGGAACTCGACGGCGAGCTTCACGCGCGCCCCCTCTCCGGTGCGGCGGCTAGAAGCGCGTGTAGCCCCCGTCGATCACGAAGTCGTCGCCGGTGTGGTAGGCGCTCGCGTCGCTCGCGAGGTAGATGGCGAGCCCGCCGAAGTCGGCGCCGGCGCCCCAGCGGCGCTCGGGGACGCGCTTGAGCACGGCCTCCACGAAGCGCTCGTTCGAGAACGTGCGCTCGGTCATCGGGGTCTCGATCCAGCCGGGGATGATCGTGTTCGCGGTGATGCCGTAGCGCGCGAGCTCGACGGCGAGGCCGCGTACCATCGCGAGCATCGCGCCCTTGCTCGAGGCGTAGGCCTCGTTGCGCGGCGCACCGTGGATCGCAGAGACGCTCGACGTGCCGACGAGCCGCCCGCCGCCGCCGCGCTCGATCATGTGACGCGCCGCGGCGCGGAACGTGAAGAAGACGCCGTCGAGGTTGACCGCGAGCACACGCCGCCACTGCTCGCTCGTCATGTCGACGAACGGAGCGCCGCCGCCGATGCCCGCGTTCGCGAAGCAGGCGTCGACGCGCCCGAAGTACTGCAGGGTCTCGGCGAAGGAGCGCGCGACGGCGGCCTCGTCGGAGACATCGCAGCGCAGCGCGAGCACCTTCGAGCCGCTCTGCTTCAGCCGCGCCTCGGCGGCGGCGTTCTTCTCGGGGTTCGTGCCCCAGATGCAGACGGCGGCGCCGGCCTGCGCGAGCGCCTCGGCCATCCCGAGCCCGATGCCGCTGTTGCCGCCGGTGACGAGGGCGACCTTACCGGTGAGATCGAACGGGGCGTAGGGCACGGCGGCTCCCTTGCTGCGTGGCGCGTGGTTTCGCGCAGCCTAGCCGCGCCCCGTGGGTGGATCGAGGGGGCGAGGCGCAGCCGGACGCGCTACGCGGCACCACCGCCGTTCGCCGCGCCCGTGCACGCCGCGGCCTACTCGGCGAGCACCTCGTCCGTGTGCTCGCCCAGCTGCGGCGCGCGCCGCCGGATGCGCCACGGCGAGCCGTGGAAGAGATAGGGCGCTCCGGGGTAGGTGAAGCTCCGCCCCAGCTCGGGGTGCTCGACCTCGACGCGGAAGCCCCGCTCGCGGAAGTGCGGGTCATCCATCACCTCCTCGGGCGCGTAGATGATCCCCACCTGGAAGTTCCGCCGCTGCGCGCCCTCGAAGAAGTCGTAGGCGGAGAGCTTCGAGGCGATGAAGTTCATCGCCTCGCGCGAGGCCTCGAAGATCGCGCGCACCTCGGGGTCCTCGGAGATGCGCGAGAGCTCGATGCGCTCGCGCTGTGCGCCGAGCTCCAGCACCGCGGTCTGCGGAAACTCGTCGCGCAGGCCGAGGTCCTCGAGCCACCGGAGCATCGCCTGGAAGTCGCGCTGACGGCGCCCCGGCAGCCCGCCGTTGATCCAGCGGCCGTCTGCGCACCGCACCTGCGACGGCGCCGTCATGTTCACCCCGGCGTGACGGCCGGTCTGCCGCTGTACGGTCTGCTTCGCGACGAGCCAGGAGTAGCTCCCGGCCTCCGTTGTGACGTTCTGCGCCGCGTGCATGTCGACCTCGATGTGCTGCCCCTCGCCGGTGCGGTCGCGATGGAGCACCGCGACGAGCGCGGCCATCACCGCGTAGTGGCACGCGGTCTGGTAGCCCTGGTTCCCGCCGCCGCGCACGGGCGGCAGCGAGTGATCGTCGTAGCCGCAGCTCCACGCCGGCCCGCCGCCGGCGAGCAGCGTGAGGTCGATCGACGCCTCGCCCGCGCGCGGGCCGGAGCGCGCGAACGGCCACATCGAGATCGTGATCAGCCGCGGGTGCGCGCGCCGCAGCGTCGCGTGATCCAGCCCGAGCGCCTCGAGCCGCCTCGTCGGCTCGCTCTCGATCACCACGTCGGCGCGCGCGACGAGCGCGCGCAGCGCGTCCCGCCCGGCCGCCTCGTCGACGTCGATCACGACCCCGCGCTTGCTTGTGTGGTAGTGCCAGAACGCGAGGCTACGCTCCGGCCCCGGCACGTCCTCGAGAAACGGCGGGTAGCCGCGCATCGCGTCCCCGCCCGGCGGCTCGACGAGGATGACGTCGGCGCCCATGTCGGCGAAGAGCTTGCCCGCGAACGCCACGCGCTCGTTCGCCAGCTCGACCACGCGCAGGTCGGCGAGCGCCCCGGGGCGCGGCGTGGTCACAGCACCCCCTCCGCCTCGAGCGCGCGCACCTCGGCGACGCTCAGCCCGAGCAGCTCGCCGAACACGAGCTCGTTGTGCTCGCCGAGGCACGGCGCGCCGCGCGTGATCGCCCAGTCGGTGGCCGAGAGGTGCACGGGGAGCCCATCCACCCGCACGTCGCCCATCTCGGTGTGGCTCACGGTCGGCCAGAGTCCCCAGGACGCGGTGTCGGGGTCCTGGTCGATGCGCTCGCCGGGCCGCTGCACCGCGGTCGCCGGCACGCCCGCGGCCTGCAGCCGCGCGGCCGTCTCGAAGCGTTCGCGCTCGCGGCTCCACGCCGAGACGCGCGCGTCGAGCGCGTCCTCGTGCGCGAGCCGCCCCGCGAGGTCCGCGAAGCGCGGGTCCGCCGTCCACGGCTCGCCGACCACCTCCGCGAACGCGGCCCAGTCGCGCTCGTCGCGGCAGGCGAGCGCCAGCCACTCGTCCTCGCCGCGCGCCGCGTAGATGCCGTGCGGCGCCATCGGCGGGAACTGGCTGCGGTTGCTGTTGGGCATGCCGGGCCGCCGCAGCGGGCGGCCGTTCACGGTGTAGTCGAGCAGCGCCGGCCCGTTGAGCGTCGCGCCGGCCTCGGTGCACGCCATGTCGACCCACTGCCCCTCGCCGGTCACGTTGCGATGGTGCAGCGCCATCATGATCGCCATCGCCATGTAGTAGCCGCCGGTGTGATCCATGTAGGAGTAGCCCCAGCCCGCGGAGGGCTGGTCGGGCAGCCCCGACGAGAACGTGAGCCCCGAGACCGCCTGCACGATCGGCCCCCACGTCTTGAAGTCGCGGTACGGCCCCGAGTGCCCGAAGCCGCAGTTCGAGACGTAGATGATGTCCGGGCGGATCTCCACGAGCTCCTCGAAGGAGAGGCCGAGCCGCTCGAAGACGCCGGCCGCGAAGTTCTCGCTGACGACGTCCGAGATCTTGATGAGCTCGCGCAGCAGCTCGCGCGCCCGCGGCGTGCGCAGGTTGAGCGTGATCCCGAGCTTCTCGACGTTGTGGTTGTTGAACGAGCCGCCGAGGTTGATGCCGCGACGCTCGTCGACGTACGGCTGACCGCCGCGCAGGATGTCCCAGCGGCCCTCGTTCGTCGGGTCCTCGATGCGGATCACCTGCGCGCCGAACGCGGCGAGGAACTTCGTCGCCCCCGCCCCGGCGAGCTGCCCGGTGAAGTCGCAGATCCGGATGTGCTCCAGCGCCCTCGCAGCCATGCTCCCGCCTCCCGCCCGGGAGCATACTGGGTGGGGCGCGGAAGGCGCTCCCGGGAGGCAGGGCGATCGCGGCACGCGCGGAGGAGCTCGAGGTCGGCGGGCGCGCCGTGCGCGTCACGAACCCCGAGAAGGTCTTCTTCCCCGCGCGGGGCACGACGAAGTTCGACCTCGTCCCCTACTTCGTCGCGGTCGGCGAGGCGACGCTGCGCGGGGTCGACCGCCGGCCGATGGTGCTCAAACGCTACGTGAACGGCGCCGCCGAGGAGCCGTTCTTCCAGAAGCGCGCGCCCTCCGGGCGGCCCGACTGGGTGACGACCGCGCGCATCCGCTTCCCCTCCGGCCGCCACGCGGACATGGTCGTCTGCGACGAGGTCGCGGCCATCGCCTGGGCCGCGAACCTCGGCTGCCTCGACCTCAACCCGTGGCCGGTGCGCGCCGACGACGTCGACCACCCGGACGAGCTGCGCGTCGACCTCGACCCCACGCCGGAGGTGATCTGGGACGACGTGCGCAGGGTCGCGCTCGTCGTCCGCGACGTCTTCGACGACCTCGGCTACCGCTCGTTCCCGAAGCCCTCGGGCTCGCGCGGAATCCACATCTACGTGCGCATCGAGCCGCGCTGGGAGTTCGACGAGGTGCGCCGCGCCGCGCTCGCGCTCGGGCGCGAGGTGGAGCGGTGCGCGCCGGAGCTCGCGACCACGACGTGGTGGAAAGAGCAGCGGCACGGCGTCTTCGTCGACTACAACGAGAACGCGCGCGACCGCACGGTGGCGTCGGCCTACTCCGTGCGCGCGCTCCCGGACGCGCGCGTCTCGACGCCGCGCGAGTGGTCCGAGGTGCCCCGCGTCGACCTCGCGAAGTTCACGATCGACACCGTGCCGGCGCGCCTGAAGAAGCGCGGCGACGCGGCGGCGGAGATCGACGCGGTCGCGCACCCGCTCGAGCCGCTGTTCGCGCTCGCGGCCGAGCAGGAGGAGGCCGGCGCCGGGGAGGCGCCGTACCCGCCGCACTTCCCGAAGGCGGAGGGAGAGCCGCCGCGCGTGCAGCCGAGCCGGAGGCGGAAGTCCGGCGGCGGGTGACCGCCGCGCCGGGGCCGACCTTCGTTCGCCCTGAGCCGTCGAAGGGCGCGTGCGCAGGCGGCTCAGCCCGCTGACGCGGGCCGCTCGCCGGCCGGTGCGCCGCCGATCAGCCCGCCGACGCGGGCCGCTCGCCGCTCGCCTCCCTACCCGCACAGCAGCGCCTCGAGCTCCTCGGGCACCGCCGTCTCGAGCTGGTCGTAGTCGCACGCCTCGGGCGGCTTGTCGGGGCGCCAGCGGCGGAACGTCGAGCCGTGGCGAAAGCGGCCCTGGTCGAGCTGGTCGAAGGTCCCCTCGCAGACGAGCTCGGGGAGCAGCCGCACCCAGGAGGTGTCGCGCGCGCCGGTCCACCGGCTCTCGCCGCCGGGGGAGCGCCCGTCGCCGAAGCCCTCCGACGCGTCCTTGGTGATGAACTCGCGGAGCGCCTTCGCGAGTTCGCGGCGCTCGGGCGCCTTGAAGCTCGACGCGTGCCCCACGTAGTGCAGCACGCCCTCGCCGTCGTGGAGGCCGAGCAGCAGCGCCCCCGCCGCGCGCCCCGGCCCGCCCTTCGCCCAGCGCAGCCCCGCCACCACGCAGTCGACCGTGCGCAGGTGTTTGACTTTCAGCCACGTGCGCACGCCGGGCTCGTAGCGGTCGTCCGTGCGCTTCGCGATCAGCCCGTCGAAGCCGGCGCCCTCGGAGCGGCGGAACCAGTCCGCGGCGAGCGCGCGGTCCGCGGTCGCCAGCGTCAGCACGAGCGGCGGCCGCGCTCGCCGAACGGCGCGTCGATGAGCGAGCGGTCGTCGAGCGCGAGCAGGTCGAACGCCGCGAAGCGCGCGGGCGTCTCCGCAGCGAGCCGCGCGACGCGCGACGCCGCGGGGTGGATGCGTTACTGCAGCGCGCCGAAGTCGAGCCCCTCCGCGCCCGCGATCACGATCTCGCCGTCGACCACGATCGGGCGCTTCAGCGCGCGCGGCAGCCCCTCTTCGAGCTCGGGGAAGTAGCGGTTGAACGGCTTCGAGTCGCGGCTCTGGATCACGATCCCGTCGCCGTCGAAGAAGACGATCGCGCGGAAGCCGTCCCGCTTCGGCTCGAAGAGCCAGCCGTCGCCCTCGGGGATCGCGTCGACGCGCTTCGCGAGCATCGGCGCGATCGGCGGCTGGACCGGGAGGGCGAGGCGGGTGCGCGCGGGCATGGGGAGAGCCTACACCCAGGCGGGGGGGCGCCCCGCTAGCCGAGGATGCGCGTCCCGTCGTTGAACCCGAGTGCGAGCAGTTCGACGCGCGGCGCGACGCGGCCGAGCTCCTCGCGCACCGCGGCCATCGCCTCGGGCGTCGCCATGTCGGTGGTCATCGGCGGCATCCAGTTGTCGTGGTGGCCGAGCACGAGCCGGCGCGGCCGCAGCAGGTCCGCCATGCGCCCCACGAACTGCGCGAGCGAGCCCTGGATCGGCTCGCCGTCGATGTTCGGCCGCCCGGCCATCGCGACGATCGCGACGTCGGGGCGCAGCGTGCTCGCGACGCCCGTCCAGACGCCGGAGGTGTCGTGGTAGAAGACGCTCCCGTCGGGCGTCTCGATCAGGAAGGCGAGCGCGCCCCCGGTCTCGCGGCTGCCGATCGTTCCCCGCATGTGCTCGCGCATCTCCTCGGGGTCGCCCGCGCCGGCGCCGCGCGCGCGCTCGCCGATCCCGCCGCCGGTCTCCGCGCGCACCGCCGCGCGCTCCGCCTCGGTGAGCCCGTAGTGGCCGGTGACGACCTTCGCGACGTCCCACGAGCCGCCCACCCAGATGCACGAGTGGAGGCTCGGGAAGACGCGCACGGTGACCTCGGGCGAGAGGCGGAAGCGCTCGCCGCCCTGCGCCGCGAGCAGCTGTCCCTCGGCGACGCCGGCCTCGCGCAGCACGCGCGCCGTCTCGTTCGAGCCGATCACCTTCGCGCCGGTGCGCGGCGCGATCACCTCCGCGCCCGCGATGTGGTCGAAGTGGCTGTGGCCCACGAGCACGTAGTCCGCACGCGTGACCTCGGCGGCGGTGAGCCCGACCAGGGGCGCCGAGGAGACGCGGTCGATGTAGGCGTCGAGGAAGATCACGAGGTCGCCCGCGGTGAGCCGGAAGGTCGCGCAGCCGAGCCAGTCGAGCGTGACGGCCATCGGGGCACCTCCGGCGCGGGATGCTAGCACCGAGCCGGTGGCCAGGCGCCGGTAGCATCGACGGCGGGCAACAGCCGGAGGCAGGCGATGCGCGTTCAGCAGCTCGTCACGCCGCAGCCCGTCGCGCGGCACCCGCGCGAGGCGCGCGATCTGTCCGACACGCGCCCCGCGGCCGGCGAGCTCGTGATCGAGGTCGCCGCGTGCGGGGTCTGCCGGACGGACCTGCAGCTCGCCGAGGGCGACCTCGCGGCGCGGCGGCTCCCGATCGTGCCCGGGCACCAGGCCGCCGGGCGCGTCGTCGCCATGGGCGCGGGCGTGCGCGGCTGGGCGGCCGGCGACCGCGCGGGGGTAGCGTGGCTCGGCGGGTCGTGCGGGACGTGCGACTTCTGCCGCGCCGGGCGCGAGAACCTCTGCGCGGAGGCGCGCTTCACCGGGTGGGACTGTGACGGCGGCGACGCGGAGCGCATCGCCGTGCGCGCCGACTTCGCGCTCCGGCTCCCCGACGGCTTCGACGACCTCGAGGCGGCGCCGCTGCTCTGCGGTGGCGTGATCGGCTACCGGGCGCTGCGGCTCTCGGGGATCGAGCCGGGCGGGCGGCTCGGGCTCTACGGCTTCGGCGCCTCCGCGCGGCTCGCGATCCAGGTCGCGCACCACTGGGGGTGCGAGGTGTTCGTGGTGACGCGCGGCGCGCGCGGGCAGGAGGAGGCGCGCACGCTCGGCGCGGCGTGGGCCGGCG
>VGNK01000032.1 GCA_016866055.1 Chloroflexota bacterium
CGCCGCACCCGCGCACCGGAGTGGCACCCGTCGGGCGCGAACCGCGTTGCGAGGGCCTCCAGGTGGGCGGAGGCCGTCAACGCCTCGCGGTGCCATAATCCGGCAGCCGACCAGCCGCGACGTAGCGCGCCGTCCCTTGGTGGCGCGCGGGAGATGGAAGCGATGACGCACGTCCAGGACGGCGAGGCCGTCCGGCGCCGCAAGGCAGAGCAGTCCGACCGCACGCGCGCGGCGCTCGTCGCCGTGGCGCGCGCGCTCTTCGCCGAGCGCGGCTACGCGGGGACCGCGACCGAGGAGATCGTGCAGGCTGCGGGGGTCACGCGCGGCGCGCTCTACCACCACTTCCGAGACAAGCAGGACCTCTTCGAGGCCGTGTATCGCGAACTGCAGACCGAGCTGCGAGCGCGGATCGTCCAGGCGACGCGCGTCGAGGCCGACGTCTGGGAGCGCGTGCGCGCGGGCTTCCACGAGTACCTCGACCGCTCGATGGATCCCACCGTGCAGCGCATCGTGCTGATCGACGCGCCGTCGGTGCTCGGCTGGGAGCGCTGGCGCGCGATCGACGGTGAGTTCGCGCTGGGGCTGCTGCGCGCGGGGATGGAGCGCCTGCGGCAGGAGGGGGTCCTCGACGCGGGCATCTCGATCGAGCACCTCTCCCACCTGCTGCTCGGCGTGGTCAGCGAGGCCTCGCACGTGATCGCGGGGGCGGCGGACGTGCCGGCCGCGCGGCGCGAGGTAGGCGGCCTCGTCGACCGCTTCCTCGACGCGCTGCGCGCGCGCTGAGGCCCGCTGCGAGGTCCGAGCGAGGCGCACGCCTGCGGCGAAGCGAGCCTGCGGGGGACGCGCGGCTCCTGCGGATCGACGCCGAGCTCGACGGGGCCGGGCTGGCCGTGCGGCGCGCGGGCGCGGAGCCGGCGACCGCCGCCGTCCCTAGCGTGCCGTCACGCTGACCACGAAGGCTCTGCGGCCCGCGGAAGAACGGCGTGCCCATCCACCCGGCTCGAACCCCTCGAGCTCCTTGATCTCCGAGAACCGCTCGAGCAGCAGCCCCACCGCGATCCCCGACCCGATCCGCGCGAGGTTCGCGCCGAGGCAGTAGTGGATGCCGGCCCCGAACGCGGGGTGGTCGCGCGTGCCGGTCTCCTCCGCGAAGCGCGCGCCGTCGACCTCCGCCGGGCACTCGTACTTCGCGGGGTCGTGGTTCGCCGCGCCGTACAGCACGAGCAGCGCCTGGTCCTTCTCGACCTGCACGCCGCCGATCTCGGTGTCCTTGCGCGCGCGACGGTAGAAGCCCTGGATCGGAGACTCCCAGCGGAGCACCTCCTCCAGGAACGCCGGCATCAGCTCGGGCCGCTCGCGCAACCGCCGCTGCTCGCTCGGGTACAGCACGAGCGCGCGCACCGCGTGGTTGATCAGGTTCGTCGTCGTCTCGTTGCCCGCGACGAACAGCAGCACGAGGAACGCGATCAGCTCGGTGTCCCTCAGGTGGCGCCCGTCAACCTCGGCCTGCACGAGCCGCGTGATCAGGTCTCACGTGGGTTCGCGCCGCGGTCGGTGATCTGCTCGAGGAAGTACGCGAGGAGCGAGCCCTCCTGCGGGGGGCGCTCCTCGTCCTGCCCGAGCGCCGCCTCGCGCTCGGCCATCGCGCGCTCCGCCGCGGCTGCCGCCTCCTCCATCGAGGCGTAGCCGTGCTCGGGCACGCGCCCGGTGCGCGCGACGATCTCGTTGGACCACTGCTTGAACCGCGCGAAGCGCTCGGAGGGCACGCCGATGATCTCGGCGATGATCGTCACCGGCAGCGGGTAGGCGAGGTCACGGACGATGTCGAGCCGCCCGTCGCCGCGCGCGATCACAGCGTCGACGAGCTCGGCCGCGTACTCGCGGATGCGCGGCTCCCACGCCTCGTCGATCGTCTTCGGGGTGAACGCCTTCGAGACGAGCGCGCGCAGCTGCTTATGCTCGGGCTCGTCCAGGTTGATCATCGAGGGGAACTCGGGGTGCTCGAGCTCGGGCCCTCCGAACACGCTGTTCCTCGAGAGAAGGTGGGGCTTCGCGGATCTCCCGCGCTTCCTGGTAGGAGGTGACCAGCCACGCCTGTACCTGGGGGCTCCAGACGAGCGGGGCCTCGGCGCGCAGCGCCTCGTAGCCCGGGCGGGGGCAGGCCTTCATCTCCGGCGTAACGGGTGCGTCTCGGCGGCCAACGCGGGCTCCTTCTCTAGAACACGGCGCGGCGCGCACCCACGGCGCGCGCCGGGCGGGAGCGGCGACATACCGAGTGTACGGGGCGTGCCGGCGCGCCCGTATGAGGGCCATCACTGACGTGCTCGTGCACCCGTCGCGGTCTTCTGGCCCGGCGGACAGATGCACGGGTCGATCACCGAGCATCCCGACTGACGTGATCGTGCACCCGTCGCGGTCTTCTGGCCTGCACCTCCGCCCGCGTTGACCCACGTCCTCGCGCACCCCGCCCGCGGGGGCACGGCTTGCCGCGACCGCGTTTTCGGGCATGATCACCCGCATGCCCGAGCCCGCCCCCTTCGACTACACCCGGGTCACCGCGGACGCCATCCCGGACCGCGCGCGCGAGGCGATGCGCCGGAGCGACGCGCTCCTGGACGCGGTGGTCGCGGTCCCCGACGGCCGCCGCACGCTCGAGAACACGCTGCTCCCGCTCGACGCGGTGAGCGACGAGATCGCCATCGCGAGCGGGCGCTACGGCTTCCTCACCTACGTCTCCGCCGACGCCGGCGTGCGCAAGGCCGCGCTCGAGGCGGAGCAGGCGCTCGACACCTACGCGACCGCGATGGGCTTCCGCGAGGACGTCAACCGCGCGCTGCGCGCGTTCGCGGATTCCCCGGCCGGCCGCGCGCTCGAGGGCGAGGAGCGACGCCTGCTCGAGTTCGAGCTGCGCGACTACCGCCGCAACGGCTTCGACCTCCCGCCCGACCGCCGCGCGCGCGTGCAGGCGCTGAAGGAGCGCCTCGTCCAACTCGGCACCGAGTTCCGCCGCAACATCGACGAGTACCAGGAGGCGATCCTCGTCACCCGCGAGCAACTCGCGGGCCTCCCCGAGAGCTTCGTGCGCCGGCTGCGGACCGTGGAGACCGATGCCGGGACGCGGTTCCGTGTCTCGCTCGACTATCCCGAGTTCTACCCGTTCATGGAGGCCGCCGAGGACGGTGCGCTGCGCCGCGAGCTCTTCATGAAGAACCACAACAAGGCGGCGGGCGTGAACCTCCCGCTGCTCGCGGAAGCGATCGCGATCCGCGACGAGGTCGCGACGCTACTTGGCTACGCCTCGTGGGCACACTACGTGCTCGAGATCCGCATGGCGAAGGAGCCGCGCGCGGCGCTCGACTTCCTCGTCGAGCTCGAGCAGCAGGTGCGCGTGAAGGCCGACCGCGACATCGCCGAGCTCGCGGCGTCGAAAGCGCGCCACCTCGGCGTCGAGCGCGCGCCGCTCGAGATCTGGGACTGGCGCTACTACCAGCAGCGCGTGCTGCGCGAGCAGTTCGAGGTCGACGCCTTCAAGGTCGCGGAGTACTTCCCGCTCGAGGTGACGCTCGAGGGGATGTTCGGCGTCTACCAGCGGCTCGTCGGCGTGCGCTTCGTGCCGGTGCCGGAGACGAAGGCGTGGCACCCCGACGTGCGCCTCTACGCGATCGAGGACGCGCGCGACGGCTCGCACATCGCGCACTTCTACATGGACCTGCACCCGCGGCCGGACAAGTACGGCCACGCGGCGGCGTTCAACCTGCTGCTCGGCCGGCGCGTGCCCGACGGGCGCTACCAGGCGCCGGCGAGCGCGATCGTCGCGAACTTCACGAAGCCGACGGCGGACTCGCCGTCCCTGCTGCGCCACTCCGAGGTGGAGACGCTCTTCCACGAGTTCGGGCACATCCTGCACCAGACGATGACGCGCTCGCGCTTCGCGCGCTTCGCAGGCACGCGCGTCGAGCGCGACTACGTGGAGGCACCGTCGCAGATGCTCGAGCACTGGGTGTGGGACCGCGCGGTGCTCGCAGGCTTCACGCGACACGTCGAGAGCGGCGAGCCGCTGCCGGCGGACCTGCTCGACCGCATGATCGCGGCGAAGAACGTGGCGAGCGGGGTGCACTACCTGCGCCAGCTCTACTTCGCGCGGCTCGATCTCGCCTACCACCTCGACGGCCGCGAGAAGGACACCGACGCGATCGCGGAGGAGCTGCACGGGATCACCGGGTTCCCGTTCCCGCGCGAGACGCACTTCCAGGCGGGGTTCGGGCACCTCTTCGGGTACGACGCCGGGTACTACGGCTACCTCTGGTCGCAGGTGTTCGGGGACGACATGTTCACGCGCTTCGAGGGAGCCCCCGACCCGGGGGCGGTGGGGGCGGACTACCGGCGCGTGATCCTCGAGCGCGGCGGGACCCGCGACGCCGCGGAGCTGATCCGGGAGTTCCTCGGCCGCGAGCCGCGCAACGACGCGTTCCTGCGCGAGATCGGGCTGGGGTAGGAGGAGGCACGATGGGCATCGAGCTCGCGAAGGACTCGATCGACCTCGGCATCATCGTCGAGGACGAGGCGGCGGCGCTGCGCTTCTACCGCGACACGCTCGGCTTCGACTACCAGGAGGCGATGACGATGCCGGACGGCAGCGTCATGCACCGCATGCTGTGCGGCACCAGCCTGATCAAGGTGCGCAAGCTCAAGGAGACGCCCCCGACGAAGGGCGCGCCGGGCCCGATCGGCGCGGCGACCGGCTATCGCTACTGGACGATCTCGGTCTCGAACCTCGACGCGCTCGTCGAGCAGTGCCGCAAGGCCGGCTACAAGGTCGCGGTCGAGCCGCGCGAGATCCGTCCCGGCGTGCGCATCGCGATGGTCGAGGACCCCGAGGGCAACTGGGTCGAGTTCCTGCAGACGGCCAGCTGATGCCGGGCCCGCTCGAGGGCGTGCGCGCGGTCGAGCTCGCGGTGTGGGTCGCGGGCCCGGCCGCCGGCGGCATCCTCGCGGACTGGGGCGCCGACGTCGTCAAGCTCGAGCCGCTGGGCGGCGACCCGTTCCGCGGGCTCGGCGCGATGCTCGGCGGGGGCGGCATGCCGCCGCCGTTCGAGCTCGACAACCGCGGCAAGCGCAGCATCGCGCTCGACCTCGCCTCCGAGGAGGGGCGCGCGATCGCGCACGCGCTCGCGCGCCGCGCCGACGTCTTCCTCACCAACCAGCGGCCGGCTGGCGTCGCGCGCCTCGGGCTCGACTACGAGTCGCTGCGCGCGGTGAACCCGCGGCTCGTGTACGCGCACGTCTCGGCGTACGGCCTCGGCCACGAGGACGCCGACCGCGCGGCCTTCGACGTCGGGGCGTACTGGGCGCGCGGCGGGATCGCCTCGCTGCTGCGCAGCTCCTCGGGCGAGCTGCCGATGCAGCGCGGCGGCTTCGGCGATCACGCCACCGGCGCGAACGCGGCCGGCGCGATCGCGGCGGCGCTCTACGCGCGCGAGCGCACCGGCGAGGGGCAGTTCGTGACGACGTCGCTCTTGCGCACCGCGGTCTACCAGCTCGGCTGGGACCTCAACACCGCGCTGCGCACGGGCGTCGTGCCGCAGCCCGGCGACCGCCGCGCGTTCCTCAACCCGCTCATCAACTGCTACGAGGTGCGCGAGGGGCGCTGGATCTGGCTGCTCATGCTGCAGGGCGACCGCCACTGGCCGGACTTCTGCCGCGCGGTCCAGCGCGAGCAGTGGCGCGACGATCCGCGCTTCGAGACGCTGCTGGCGCGCGCGCAGCACGCCGGCGCGCTCGTGCTGCTGATCGAGGCGGTGCTCGGGACGCGCACGCTCGAGGAGTGGGCGCCGATCTTCGACGCGCACGACGTCTGGTGGGCGCCGGTGCAGGACGTCGCGCAGCTGCTCGCCGATCCCGTTGCGGAGCTCGCGGGCGCGTGGCGGGAGCTTCCGGTCGCGGACGGCGCGCCGCTGCGCACGGTGGCCACCCCCGCGGACTTCACGGGCACGCCGTGGGAGATCCGCGCGGGCGCGCCGGAGCTCGGGCAGCAGACCGAGGAGGTGTTGCTCGAGCTCGGCTACGACTGGGACCGCATCGCGGCGCTCAAGGAGCGCGGCGTCATCCCGTAGCGCGCGAGCGACCGCCGGCGTGGCGCCCTAGCGGCGCGCGGCGGAGGGGTGCGCCGCGGCGAGCGCGTCGAGCATGCGCCGCGAGACCTCCGCGATCTCCCGCACGGCGCCCTCGAACACCTCGGCGTTGGCCGGGGCCGGCCTGCGGTAGCCGGAGATCTTGCGCACGAACTGGAGCGCCGCGGCCGCGATCTCGTCGTCGGTCGCGACCTCGTCGCGCAGCCGCAGCTGCTTGATCGAGCGGCACACGGGCGTCCTCCTCACACCGACACGGGCAGCGCGCGCAGCCCGCGCAGGACGACGTGGTCCTTGAACCGGGGGGCGGGGTCGGCGAGGCGCAGGCTCGGGAAACGCTCGACGAGCTTCGCGAACACCACCTGCCCCTCCATCCGCGCGAGCGGCGCGCCGAGGCAGTGGTGGATGCCGCGCCCGAACGCGAGGTGGCTCTTGTCGCCGCGGCTCAGGTCGAGGCGGTCCGGGTCCTGGAAGCGCGCCGGGTCGCGGTTCGCCGCGCCGAGCAGCATGACGACCTGCTCGCCCGCCGCGACCGGCCGCCCGCCGATCTCGACGTCCGTGAGCGCGGTGCGCTGGTCGAGCTGCACGGGGCTGTCGAAGCGCAGCAGCTCCTCGACCGCGTCATCGACCCGCTCGGGGTGCGCGCGCAGCCACGCGAGCTGGTCGGGGTGGCGCAGCAGCGCCAGCAGCCCGTTCCCGATCAGGTTCGTGGTCGTCTCGTTGCCGGCAACGAGCAGCAGCCGCAGCGTGACCAGCAGCTCCTGGTGCGTGAGGCGGTCGCCCGCCTCCTCGGCGGCGAGCAGCACGCTCAGCAGGTCCTCGCGCGGCGCGCCCCGCCGCTCGGTGGCGATCTCGTCGAGGTAACGCGTGAGGTCCGCACGCGCCTCGACCGCCCCGTGGCTTTCGGAGCGCGTGCTCGTCGGCTCGAGCAGCCGCGCGACCGCGTCCGACTTCTGCTTGAACATCGCGTAGTCGGACGGGGGCACGCCGAGCATCTCGGCGATCACGAGCACCGGCAGCGGGTTCGCGAGCGCCTCCATGACGTCGAACGTGCCCTGCCGCTCGGCGGCGTCGAGCAGCTCGTCGACGCGCTGTTCGACGCGCGGGCGCCAGGCCTCGATCGCGCTGCGCGTGAAGGCGCGGGCGACGAGGCTGCGCAGTCGAGTGTGGTCCGGCGGGTCCATCACCAGCATGCTCGGCTCGAGCTGCGGCCCGCCGCGGCGCGCGGAGTCCTGCGCGACCGGCGACTTCCGCAGGTCGCTCGAGAAGCGCTCGTGATCGCGCAGCGTCTCGTCGATGTCCTCGAAGAGGGAGAGCACCCATCCCCGCATCAGCGCGCTGCGGTGCACGGGGTCGCGCTCGCGGAGGCGCGCGTAGAAGGGCGTGGGGTCCTGGTGATAGCGGCGGTCGAGCGGGTTCCAGGTCACCCCGCTTTGCATGCGCTCGCGGAGGAGTAGCCCGCGAACGGCGATCGGGAGGATCGCCCGACGCACGAGCGGGGTAGAGCGGCGCGCGCTCCCGTAGAGCAGCTGGCGCGGGCTGCGACCGGGCGGGCGGGTCGCGGTCATCGCGTGCTCACGCGCAGGCTGCGCAGGCCGCGCAGCACGACCTGGTCCTTGAAGCGCGGCCGCTCGCCGGTGAGCCGCAGCCCGGGGAACCGCGCCACGATCGCAGGGATCGCGACCTGCCCCTCGAGCCGCGCGAGCGGCGCGCCGAGGCAGTGGTGGATGCCGCGCCCGAACGAGAGGTGGCTCTTGTCGCCGCGGCTCAGGTCGAGGCGGTCGGGGTCGACGAACTCGCGCGGGTCGTGGTTCGCGGCCCCGAGCAGCAGGATGACCTGCTCGCCGCGCCTGACCTGCTTCCCCCCGATCACGACGTCCTCGAGCGCGGCGCGGCCGTCGGTCTGCACGGGGCCGTCGTAGCGCAACAGCTCCTCGATCGCCGCGTCCGCCGACTCCGGGTGCGCCCGCAGCCAGGCGAGCTGGTCAGGATGGCGGAGCAGCGCGAGCACGCCGTTCCCGATCAGGTTCGTGGTCGTCTCGTTCCCCGCCACGAGCAGCAGGATCAGCATCGTGATCAGCTCCTCGTGGGTGAGCCGGTCGCCGCCCTCCTCGGCGGCGACGAGCACGCTCACGAGGTCCTCACGCGGCTCGAGGCGGCGCTGCTCGGCGATCTCGGCGAAGTAGGCGCGCAGCTCGTCGCGCGCGACCATCGCCTGCTGCAGCTCGCCCGCCGTGAGCGTGGGCTCGAGCGTGCGGGCGATCAGGTCCGACCACTGGCGGAAGCGGTCGTAGTCGGCACCCGGGACGCCGAGCATCTCGGCGATCACGAGCGTGGGGAGCGGGTTCGCGAAGCGCTCGATGAGGTCGAACTCGCCGACCTCGGACAGCTCGTCGAGCAGCTCCTCCACGATCTGCTCGATGCGCGCGCGCCACGAATCGATGGAGCGGCGCGTGAACGCGCGCGCGACGAGGGCGCGGAGGCGCGTGTGATCCGGCGGGTCGAGGAAGAGCATGCTCGGCACGTCGAGCTCCTGCACCCCGCGCGCGGCGTCGCCGCTCGTCGCCCTGCGGGTGGCGCTCGAGAAGCGGTCGTGGTCGCGCAGGATCTCGTCGATCTCCGCGTAGCGGCTCAGGATCCAGACGCCGAGGAGTTCGCTGCGGTGGACGGGGTCCCGCTCTCGCAGGCGGGCGTGCGCGGGGACCGGGTCCTGTTGGTAGCCGTCGTCGAGCGGGTTCCAGACGACCCCGCTCCTGAGGCGCTCGCGCAGCAGCAGGCCGCGGATCGCGATGGGCCGGATGAGCGAGCGCAGGGTCGGCATGGGCACCCTCCAGAACCGCCGGTCGAGTCTACCCTCCCGTCCGTACCGGCTGGATCCGTCGGCTCCCGGCGGGCGACGGGCGGGGCGCGCGCCGGCGCTCGCTATGCTGGGCGCCCCGCGAACGACGCCAGGGCGGGCAGAGACACGGAGGACGGCGATGAGCTACGAGCACCTCTCGCTCGAGCGGCGCGGGCAGGTCGCGATCGCGACGCTGCGGCGGCCGGAGAAGCTGAACGCGCTCAACGGGCGGCTGCAGGATGAGCAGCGCGACGTCTGCCGGGCCGTCGAGGAGGACGACGAGCTGCGCGTGCTGATCCTCACCGGCGACGGGCGCGGGTTCTCGGCCGGCGCCGACCTCACCGCGGGCGGCCGCGCCGGCGGCGACGAGGGGCCGCCGCCGCAAGGCGAGCGGCTCGACGAATACGGGTGGATCGGCCGCCAGGCGATCTCGGTCTACCGGATGACGAAGCCGACGATCGCGGCGGTGAACGGGGTGGCGGCGGGGGCGGGGATGAGCCTGGCGCTCGCCTGCGACATCCGCGTCGGCTCGGTCAAGGCGCGCTTCAAGACGGTGTTCGTCGAGCGCAGCCTCTCGCCGGACTCGGGGATGAGCTACTTCCTGCCGCGGATCGTCGGCTACTCGCGTGCGGCCGACCTGATCTTCAGCAGCCGGTCGGTGGACTCGGAAGAGGCGTACCGCATCGGCCTGCTCGATCGCGTGGTGTCGCACGAGCGGCTGCTCGACGAGGCGATCGAGCTCGCGAACCAGATTGCGACGTGGCCGCCGATGGCGGTGCGGAGCGCGAAGCGGGTGCTCCAGCGCAACCTGCTCAACGACCTCGAGGCGGCGCTGCGCGAGGAGTACGCGGGTCTCGGCTACGCGCGCCGCGCGCCGAACGACGCGCGCGAGTCGATCGCGAGCTTCCTCGAGAAGCGCGCGCCGAAGTTCACCGGGACGTAGGCGCGCGGCGGCGCGCTACACCCACCGCTCCCGCCACCCCTCGTCCGGCTGCGCGTCCGCGAACGGCCAGGGCGCGCCCCACGCGTCGAGGCTCACCGCCTTGCGCACGGGGCGCCTGCTCACCGGGCCGATGCGGTCGCGCGGCCATCCGACCGGCAGCAGCGCGTGCGCGACCTGGTCCTCGGGAATCCCGAGCAACTCGCGAAGCGCGGCCTCGTGGCCGCGGTGGAAGCCCGTGAGCACGCTCCCGAGCCCGAGCCCGCGGCAGGCGAGCAGCACGTTCTGCACCGCCGGGTAGATCGTCCCCGCCGCCTGAGCGGGGCCGCAGACGAAGAGATGCACCGGCACCTCCGCGACGTGGCGCGCGAGGTCGTCGGTCGACCGCACCACGAGCCGCATCTGGCGCGGCAACGCGTCGATGCGGCTCGGGTCGTCCACGTACTGCTTCCCGTAGGACGCCCACGTCTGCCAGTAGAGCTCGCCGATCCGCCGGCGCTTCTCCTGGTCACGCACGATGAGGAAGTGCCAGATCTGCATGTTCGAGCCCGCCGGCGCCCGGATCGCCGCGTCGAGCACCTGGAAGAGCAGCTCGTCCGGCACCGGGTCCGGCTTGAAGCGCCGGAGCGCGCGCGTCGAGTAGAGCGCCTCGAAGAGGCCGACCTGCTCGGGTGGCTTCGCGTCCATGGTCCCTCCCTCTGCCATGGCGCACCGCCCTCGCCGAACCCCCTCCCGGGAGCCCTGCGGCGCGCGCCCGCCGCTGTCGATGATCGGGGTGCCGGTAGTAGCGGACAGGCGGGACGGGGGAGCTCCACCCTCCCCCGTCCCGCTGCCCCGGCCTCGGCTACGGGCCGGGCCCGGCTGCCCCGCCGTCCGGCCCGCCGGCCCGGACCCCACCCGCCGCCTGTCCCCGGTACTGCAGCTCATAGAGCCGCGCGTACAAGCCGTCGCGCGCGACCAGCTCCGTGTGCGTCCCCTCCTCGACGAGCTCGCCGTGGTGCAGCACGAGGATGCGGTCGACCGACCGGATCGTGTTCAGCCGGTGCGCGATCACGATCGTCGTGCGGCCCGAGGTGACCTCCTGGATGCCCCGCTGGATCACCGCCTCGGTCTCCGGGTCGATGCTCGCCGTCGCCTCGTCCATGATCAGCACGATCTCCGGGTCGAACGCCGCCACCCGCGCGAGCGCGATCAGCTGCTTCTGCCCGGTCGACAGGTTCGCACCGCGCTCCGCCAGCCGCGTCGCGTACCCCTCGGGCAGCCGTTCGATGAACGTCGAGGCGCCCACCGCGCGCGCCGCGAGCCGCACGCGCTCCGGCGGGATCGACGGGTCGCGCAGGCGGATGTTCTCCTCGATCGAGTCCGTGTAGACGAACGGGTCCTGCAGCATCAGCCCGACGTGGCGCCGCAGGTCGCGCTGCCGGTAGCGGCGGATCGGCACGCCGTCGACCGCGATCTCCCCGCGCTGCACGTCGTAGAAGCGGTTGAGCAACGCCATCGTCGTCGACTTCCCCGCGCCGGTGGCGCCCACGATCGCGACCTTCTCGCCCGGTGCGATGCGGAACGAGACGCCGCGCAGCACCCAGTTGTCCGGGTGGTAGGCGAACCAGACCTCGCGGAACTCGATCTCCCCGCGCACGTGCGCGAGCTCCACCGGGTCGGCGACGTCCTGCACCTCCTCCGGCTCGTCGAGCACGCCGAAGATGCGCTCCGCGGACGCCATCGCGGACTGCAGCGTCGTGTAGCGCTCGGAGAGCTCGCGGATCGGCCAGTAGAAGCGGCTCATGTAGCTGATGAACGCGACGAGCGTCCCGAGCGTGAGCGTCTCCTGGATCGCGCGGCCCCCGCCGTACCAGAGGATCGCGGCGGTGGTGACCGCGCCGAAGAGCACCACGGTCGGCTCGAAGACGGCGTACCAGAAGAGCACCCGCAGGTTCGCGTCGAGCACGCCCTGGTTGCGGTGATCGAAGCGCCGCATGCTCTCGCGCTGGCGATTGAACAGCTGGATCACCGCGACGCCCGTGATCAGCTCGTTCAGGTAGGCGTTGATGCGCGCCAGCCAGACGCGCTGCTCGCGGAAGCCCTCCCGCTGCGAGAGCGCGAAGCGGCGCACCGCGTAGATGAGCGGCGGCAGGAAGACGTACATCAGCAGCGCCAGCCGCCAGTCGAGCAGCAGCAGCACAAAGACGATCGCGCTCACCATGAGCAGGTTCGTGAGGATCTGCACGACGCCCTGCGAAACGACCTGGTCGAGCGTCTGCACGTCGTTCGTCAGGCGCGTGACGAGCCGCCCGACGGGGTTGCGGTCGAAGAACGCGACCGACATCCGCTGCAGGTGCGAGAAGAGGTCGAGGCGCAGCGCCATCATCGCGCGCTGCCCGACGTACGCCATCAGCATCGCCTGCGCGTAGCGCATCGCGAAGATCGCGCCGAGCGTGACGACGAAGAGCAGCGTGAGCCGTCCGAGTCCGTCGGTTCGCCCCTGCACGATCTGCCCGTCGATCGCCTCGCGGAGGATCAGTTGCGGCAGCAGCTCGAGCACCGCGACGGCGACCATGAGCAGCGCGGCGATCAGCACCTGCAGCCAGTACGGCGCGACGTACGACCAGAGCCTCGAGGCGAGGCGCCGGTCGTAGATCTTGCCGATCGCCGACTCCTCCTCGTAGTAGCCGAAGCCCATCAGGCCTCCCCCGCTGCGCCCGCGGCGGCGCCGGCGGCGTCGAGCTGCTCGTCGAGCACGACGGCCTCGGCCTCCGCCTCGCGCTGCTCGACGCGCTGCTGCTCCCGGTAGAGGCGCGCGTAGACGCCGCGCCGCGCGAGCAGCTCGTCGTGCGTGCCACGCTCCACGATCGCGCCCCCCTCGAGCGCGACGATCAGGTCCGCCGTGCGCAGCGTCGAGGTGCGGTGCGCGATCAGGATCGTGGTGCGCTCGCGCATGAAGTCGCGCAGCCGATTCAGGATCTCCTCCTCCGTGTGCGTGTCCACGTGCGAGAGCGCGTCGTCGAGCACGAGGATCGGCGGCGCCTTGAGCAGCGCGCGCGTGAGCGCGGCGCGCTGCTTCTGGCCGCCGGAGAGCGTCGCCCCGCGCTCGCCGATCAGCGTGTCGAGCCCGCGGTCGAGCTGCGGCAGGTCGTTCACGAGCTGCGACGTCTCGAGCGCCGCGAGCACGTCCTCGTGCGGCGGGTCGATGCGCCCGAGCGCGATGTTCTCGCGCAGCGAGTCGGAGAAGAGGAACGACTCCTGCGGCACGAAGCCGATCGAGGCGCGCAGCTGCTCCAGCGAGAGCGCGCGCACGTCGACCCCGTCGATCGCCACCCGCCCCTCGTCGGGGTCGTGCAGCCGCGCGAGTAGGTTCACGAGCGTCGTCTTCCCCGAGCCGGTGCGGCCAACGAGTGCGACGCGCGTCCCCGCGGGGATGTGGAGGGAGACGTCGCGCAGCACCTCGTTCCCGTCGTAGCGCACGCTCACGCCTTCGAACGAGACGGCGCCCCGCACCGCTGCGAGCGCCGCCGGCTCGCGCGGGTCCGCGATCCCCGGCGCCTCGTGCAGCACGGCGTTGATGCGTCGGGCGGCGACGATGCCCTGCTGCCACGCCGCGGCCACCCACCCGAGCGCGGTGAGCTGGTTTGCGAGCAGCGCGAGCACCGCGTTGAACTGCACGAATTGGCCGACGGTGATGTCCCCGTTCACCACGTCGTGCCCGCCGAACCAGACGACGAGGATCGTCCCGGCCCCCGTGAGGAAGACCATCACCGGGAAGAGCCCCGAGGTGTAGCGCGCGAGGCGCATCGCGCGGTCCATGATCACCACGTTCTCGCGCGCGAACGCCGCGATCTCGGCCTCCTCCTGCGCGTACGCCTTGATCGCGCGGATGCCCGAGATGTTCTCCTGCGAGCGATCGGTGAGCACGCCGAACTGCTCCTGCACATCCATGAAGCGGCGCTCGACGCCGGTCTCGAAGTAGATCGCAAGCGCCGCGACGACCGGGAGGTAGGCGACGGAGATCAGCGCGAGCCGCACGTCGATCGCGAGCAGGAAGCCGAGCCCGATCGCGACCATGACGACCGTGCGCACGACGTCGACGAGCGTCGGGCCGATGAAGTCGCGCACCCACTGCAGGTCGTTCGTGGCGCGCGCCATGAGGTCGCCGGTACGCGAGCGCAGGTAGAAGTGCTGGTCGAGCCGCAGCAGTTGCTCGGCGAGGTCGTTGCGGAGCGCGTACTCCACATAGCGCGAGGCGCCGGAGACGAGCATGCGCGAGTGGAAGCGCAGGTAGCTCTCGACCGCGGCGACGCCGAGGATGAGCGCCCCCGTCGCAAGCAGGAAACGCACGGTCGTCCCCTCGGCGATCGCGTCGATCGCGTAGCGGACGATGAACGGCGGGAGGAGGGCGGCGACGCTCGCGCCGAGCAGCGCGGCGAACCCGAGCAGGTACTTGCGGCGGTAGCGCACAAGGTAGAAGACGAGCCGGTTCCCGGCGAAGCCGCCCGCCTGCGCCTTGGTGGTCACCGCTCGCCGCCGTTTCGCGCGCACTCAGCCCACGCTGCAGGCGCCGGCCCGCCAACCGGGGCGTGGGATCAGGTGGATGCCTCGATTGTCGGGGGGCGCTCGCGTTGACGGCAACCGCGCGCGCGACCGGATCCCGGCGTGCGGCAGCTCGGCGACGGCCAGCTCGAGCTCACGGGCGACCCCGGGATCCACGACGTCACGCGGCCGGTCACGCTGCGCGGCTCGTTCGCCGGCCCGAGCACCGACTCCTGGGGCGGCCGGCGCGCCGGCCGCTCGCTCGCGGGCGAGCTCGACCGCGAGGCCTTCGGCCTCGCCTGGAACCCCGCGCTCGAGGCCGGCGGCGCGACCGTGGGCAGGAAGGCCGCGCTCTCGGTCGAGGCCGAGCTCGTGGACGCGGCGGCGGCGCTCGCGGCCTGACCGCCGGCGTGGGCGCCTCCCCCGGTCTCCTCCCAGCGCAGGGAGGCCGCCCGCACCACCCCCCGGCACACGCCGCCTGCGGAAGCGCGCTCCTTGAGCGGGCGCGTCGCACCCGTGATGCTGCGGCGATGAGCGACGGCGAGCGCATCGATTCCGCCGACCCCGCCTCCGCAGCGGTGCATCGCCCGCGTGCCACCGCCGCGCTCGCCCCCGCGGCGGTCGTCGTCGCGGCCGCGGTCGCCTTCACGGTCGCCGCGCTTGTCGGCGCCGCCGAGCGCGCCGGGCGCGGCGGCCCGACGCTCGGACGCTACGCGGGCACCGGGGACACCGAGCATCCACTGCGGCTCACCACCGGGTTGATCGTGGTCGACATCGTCCACGCCGGCGATGGCCTCTTCGAGGCCGCGCTCGCCGGCCGCGGCGCGACGCGCGCCACGATCCCGCTGCTGGCCGTGCGCCGTCCCTACCGCGGCACTCGGGTGGTCGGCGCGGCGGCGGGCGAGTACGCGGTCACCGTGCGCGCCGAGGGTCCGTGGATGCTGACGCTCCGCCGCCCGCACCCCGCTCGCACACCGTTCACGTTCAGCGGCGCCGGGGACGGTGCGAGCGCGCTCCTCGCGCTCGACGGCACCGCCGCGATCCGCGGGCGCTACCAGGGCCCGGGCCCACTCGCGGTCTGGCTCTTCGACGAGCGCGGCGCCCGCGTCAGCCAGCTCGCCGAGGCCGAGGGCGAGTTCGTCGGCACGGTGCGCTTCCGGATGACCCCCGGCCGCCACGTCGTGTTCGTGGAGGCCGGCGGCGAGTGGACGGTCGAAGTGCTCGACGCGGACTGAGCGGGGCGAGACGAGGGTCGCGTCGAATGCGCCCCGGCATGCCGGACGCCGTCGGATCCCCGCGCCGATCTCGCGCTCGCGGGCTCAGTCGTCGAGCACGGCGATCGCCTCGATCTCGATCATGTAGTCCGGCGTCGCGAGCGCCTGCACGCCGATGAGCGTGCTCGCCGGCGCCAGGTCGCCCATCGCCTCCGCGCGCGCCGCGCGCAGCGCGGGGCGGTGCTCCGGCGAGTAGTTGACGATGTAGGTCGTCGTCTTCGTGACGTGCTCGAACCCCGCGCCGACGGCGGCGAGCGCGGCCCTGAGGTTCACGAAGACCTGCTTCGCCTGCGCGGCGAAGTCGCCCGCGCCGACCACCCGCCCCTCGGCGTCGGCGGCGACCTGCCCTGCGATGTAGACGGTCGTGCCCCCGCGCGACCGGATCACGTGCGTGTATCCGGTCGGCGTGGAGAGCCCCTGCGGGTTGATGCGCTCGATGCTCACGACTCCCCCTTCGCTGCTCGCGGCTCGCTGCTCCGCGCGATCGCCCGCGTACTATCGCGGACCCGCAGCCCGCGCGCGCGTCGGGCCGCGCGGGCCCTCGGTGCTAGCATGCTCGCCCGCGGGCGATGGAGGGAGGCCGCCGTGGTCGAGGCGCCGCCCGGACGGGCGGGCCGCCGATGACGTCCGCCGCGCGCGGGCGGGCGTCCCCCGTGCGCGCCATCGTGATGGTGTGGGACGGCCTGCGGCCCGACATGGTCTCCGAGCAGACGACCCCGCGGCTTCACGCGCTCGCCGCCGCCGGCGTGCGCTTCGCCGCGAGTCACGCGATCTTCCCCACGGTCACCCGCTGCAACGCCGCCTCGATCGCAACCGGCGCGCAGCCCGCCGGCCACGGCATCCCCGGCAACGAGTTCGTCATCCCCGGCTCCGACGGCGAGGTGCTCACCGCGGCGAACGCCGCGCACCTCGATCGGCTGCGCGCCGCGCGCGGCGGTCGCCTCCTGCGCCGCCCCACGCTCTCCGAGCTCGTCTCGCGCGCGGGCGGCTCGGCGGCCGTCGTCGGCACCGGCAGCCCCGGCGCGAGCCTCCTCCACCACCCCGATGCCGCCGCGCTCGGCGGGCGCGTCTACAACCAGGCGCTCTGGGTCGGGACGAGCCGCGCGGAGATGGAGGCCGCGCGCGGCCCGATGCCCGCCGGCGCCCTCCCGAACACCGAACAGAACGCCTACTTCACGCGCCTGATCACCGAGGGGCTGCTCGACGAGCCCGCCCCGCAGCTCATCACCTACTGGCACACCGACCCCGACCGCACGCAGCACGTGCGCGGCGTCGGCCACCCCGACACGATGCGCTCGGTGCGCGACGCCGACGACGGGCTCGGCGCCATCCTCGACGCGCTCGACCGCCGCGGGCTCGCCGGCTCGACGAACGTCGTCGTCACTTCCGATCACGGCTTCTCGACGATGGGCGAGTACCTCGACATCCCCGATGCGCTCGTGGCGGCCGGCGTCAAGGCGTCGCGCGAGAGCACCGACGTCGTCGTCGCCTCGAACGCGGTCTACGTGCGCGAGGGCGGCCCCGAGCTCGTCGCGCGCGTCGTCGCCGCGCTGCAGGCGCTGCCCGGGATCGGCTGCCTCTTCACGGGCGCGAACGGCACGCCCGTGGTGCCCGGCACCGTCCCGCTCCCCGCGATCGGCCACGACGGCGAGCTCGAGCCGGAGGTCCTCTTCTCGCCCGAGTGGTCCGACGAGGCGAACGAGCACGGCTACCCGGGCACGCGCCCAGCAGACGGCTCGCGCTACGCGGCCGATCACGGCGCGCTGAGTCCGTGGGAGGTGCGCAACACGCTGATCGCCGCGGGGCCCGCATTCAAGCGCGGCCTCGTCTCCGACGTCCCCGCCGGCAACGCCGACGTCGCCCCCACGCTGGCGCACGCGCTCGGGATCGCGGCGCCGGGCCCGTTCGACGGCCGCGTGCTCGCGGAGGCGCTCGCCGGAGGCCCCGACCCGGCGCGCGCGAGCGTCGTCCGCACGACGCTCGACGCGAGCCACGGCCGCTACGCCCAGCGCGTGCAGGTCGCGGAGGTCGACGGGGCGCGCTACGTCGCGCTCGGCGTCGCC
>VGNK01000033.1 GCA_016866055.1 Chloroflexota bacterium
CTCCGCGACCCCGCTCCACACGCGCGCCTGGCGCGCCACCTCGCGCGCCTGCCGCTGCGCCGCGCGCACCCCCTCGGCGAGCCCGGTCTGGAGGCTCGCGCGCGCGCCCGCCAGCGCCTCGGGGATCCGCTGCATGCGGCGCGCGATGCGCTCCCACGCCTCCTCCGAGTCGCGCGGCATCTGGTCGAACACCGAGCGCACCGCAGAGATGGGGCTGCCGAGCACGCGCACCTCGCGCAGGTAGTCGCGCGTCTCGTGGAGCTCGAGGGCGAGCTCGAGCCGCTCGCGCATCACCTCCGCAGCCACGCGGTCGCGCTCACCCGCGACGGTGAGCGCGCGCAGCGCCGCGAGCGTCTCGCGTGCGTGCACGATGCGCGCCTGCGCGCCGGCGGGGGAGAGGTCGGGCAACTCCTCCTCGTGGCCGGGCACACCCATCGACGTCGCCGCGATCGGGTTCAGCTCGGCGACGCGATCGACGTAGTCGTGGGCGAGGCGGAAGACGGGCGAGAGCGTGGAGGGGGCGTCGGCCATCGGGCGGCTCCATCGCGCGGTGCGGCGGTTGGGGCCGTCAGCGTACCGGCCGGGGGCACCCGCGCGCGACGAGCCGGCGGCGGCGCCTAGCGCGCGCCCAGCGTAGCGTCGACGAACGCGCGCACGCGCTCCTCGATGCCGCTGAGTCCGCCGACGCGGTTGAGCGAGCCCGAGATCGGCGGGATCAGCCACTCGTCGGGGGGCGGTCCCTCGCGCGCGGGGTCGACGCCCTCGGTGATGCCGCGGGAGCGCGCGTAGAGGCGGGCGCGGATGACGAAGGCGGGCCGCGAGTTCCGGTTGGGGAGCGCGGCGACGTCGAGGCGCTGGCGCAGCACGGCCTCGACGAGCTCGGGGAAGTTCCAGTGCAGCGTGAGCCCCGCGCCGAGCTGCACGTCGGCGAAGCCGAGGATCTCTTCCTCGGCGTCCCACACCGAGATGCCCGCCGTAGTAGGCGGAGGGCACGCGCATGCCGGGACCGGCCCCCACATCCGGCAGCACCATCATCGGCGTGGTCGGCCGGGGTGGGCGCGAGGGAATCTCCCGATTTCAATAACGCCCGTAGAGGTCGATGTTTGCACGGCGATGCGAGTGCTCGCCGGCCACCGCGGGCCGGTGGTGTACATCCGATCGTGAGCCCGGGCCGAGGGACCGGCGGCGTAGCGAGGCAGGATGGCCGACGGGCGTCGTCTCCCCACCATTCCCGCCGTCCACGCGCGAGCGATGGCGGTCCTCGATGAGCCCGACCTCGAGCTGAGGCACCTGGCCTCGATCGTCGAGACGGACCCGGCGCTCACCGCGGCCGTGCTGCGCGCCGGGAACTCCACCAGCTCCGCCGCCGTGCGTCGCATCGGCACCGCCGGCGACGCGCTCGTGCGCATCGGCCTCAACACCACCCGCCGCATCGTGCTCTCCGCCGTGATCGGCGGGTCGTTCCGCGGGCTCGAGCGGTCGGGGATCAACGGCACCGATCTCTGGCGGCACGTGCTCGCCTGCGCGCTGCTCGCCGATGCTGCTCACCCAGGACGAGGCGCTGCGGCCGACCGCCTTCACCGCAGGGCTGCTCCACGACGTCGGGCGGATGGCGATGGCGCAGGCCGACCCGATCAAGTACTCGCGCATCGTGCAGATGGCGCGCTCCGGCATCGACCCGTTCGAGACCGAGGAGCTGGGCTTCGGGAAGTCGCACGCCGCGTACGGCGTCGAGGCCGCGGAGGTGTGGGCGCTCCCCGAGGAGGTGATCACGGTCATCGGCAATCACCACGAGGGGCGCGCCACCGACCTCTCGCGCGCGGTGTGGAACGCCCGCCGTATCGCGGCGGCGCTCGGGATCGGCGACGGGGTCGTGGCGGCTCGGCTCCCCGACGACGGCGAGGTCACCAGCGCCAACCTCCCGCCCGACGACCGGGCGCTGCTCAAGCGCATGGGCGGCGGCGAGGCGGTGATCAAGCAGATCGACTGGTACTCGGGCGCGATCAGCGGCGCCACGCGCGCCGCCTAGCCAACTCGCGGGCCGAAGACGGCGACCGCCCCGGCTCCACCAGCCGGGGCGGTCCTCTGCGCGCCCGCGCTGCTGCGATGGGCGCCGGCCGCCGCGCGCGTGGGGCCGGCGCCCCGCCGGGCTACTTCACGACGAAGACGAGCGATCCCGCGGGTAGCCCGTCCGGGAACTGCGCGGCGAACGTCGCGTTCACGAACGACGGCGCCCCCGGGACGAACGTCAGGAGGTTGCCCGCCACGAACACGCGCGTAGGCCTTCACGACCCTTCCGGGCGTGAGGGTGCCCTCGTACGCGGTGTACGGCGCCTGCGCGCTCGCCGCGTGAGGCGCCGCCCAGGCGAGCACGAGCAGCGCGGGGGTCATCGAAGCTCGCCATCGCGAGCCGCGTGGTCGAGCGCATGCCCCGTCTCCTCCCAGTGCCAAGCCACCCTACACGCGACGTCGACACCGCGCGCGGCTGACGTGATTCGTGCGCATGAGCCGATGGGGGCTCCGCGACGCGCGTATCGGGGAGTTCCCCTAGGCCAGTGCGTCCCCCCCGGTCAGCAGCGACTCGCCGCGCGAGACGATCTCCTGCACGCGATCGGCGGTCGCCTGGGCATTCGCGTCGGTGGAGCTGTCGAGCACGGCGCCGGGGAGCGCTCCCTCCGCGACCTCGCGCGAGAGGCGCTCGTGCAGCGCGCGTGCCCGCTCCCCCATCGCCCATTCGCGCGCCCGGTCGCGCGCGAGCAGCACCTCCAGCGACGGCAGCAGCGTGACGAGATGCACGGTCGCGCCCACCCCGACGAGCGCCTCGCGGTACCAGGCCGCGTGACGCGCCGGCACCACGTCGCTGATCACCACCGCGTAGCGCATCGCCACGCTCTCGCGCGCGATCGCCGCGGCGTTGCGCGTCGCCAGCTCGAGCTGCTCCTCGGCCTGACGATCCCCCGCCCACGGGTGGCGGTACCCCGCCTTCACCCAGTGCCGCAGCTCGTCGACCTCGATGTGCAGCATGCGGTCGAAGCGCTCGCACAGCGCCTCCGCGACCGCGCTCTTCCCGGCCCCCGGAGGGCCGGAGAGGATGATCACCTGGTTCACGCGCCCACCTCCCGAATCACGCGCAGCAGCCCGCGGTCGACCTCGGCGAGCTGACGGATGCGCTCGTCGATCGTCGACCCGCCGCGGGGCGGACGCCAGTCGCGCAGGCCGGGCGGGACGCCCAGGAGGGTCGACTCGAGCTCACCGAGCTGCGCCGCGCGTGCGGCGCCAACGCGCGCCGGGCGCGAGCGCGCGAAGCCGAGGCGTCCGAGCGTCGCCTCCGCGTCCGCGGCGTGCTCCTCGTAGTGCTCCGCGAACCGGTGCAGCCGGAACGCCACCGTTTGCTGGGATCCGGCCCAGTCGGTGGGCCGCACGAGCTGCGCGTCCTCGAGCGCGAGCATCGCCTCGCCGTGCACGGGCGGCGGCACGCGCGGCGGCAGCGTCGCGTCGTCGGGCCGCAGCGGGTCGCCGTCCGCCCGCGAGGCCGCGTACTGCGTCTGCAGCGAGTAGCGCCAGTTCGTCGAGGTCACGTGCTCGAACATCTGGCGCAGGCTCCACTCCTGCGGGTCGGGTGCGCGGTCGACGAGCGACTCCGGCACGCCGACCAGCAACGACTCGAGGCGGGCCCGCGCGATCGGCGCGCCCGCGAGGTGCCACATCGCCCGCGGGCACTGCCAGTCCGCGTAGCCGAGCGTCCACTCGATGCCGATCCGCTGCTCGGTCTCGTGGCCGCCGAGCATGAACACGAGCCAGTCGAGCTGGATCGCGCCCACCGACCAGTGGACCCGTCGCTCGAGCGCCTCCTCCGGGAGCGCGCCCAGCGCGTCGACGAGCTCGTCGCGCGCCGCCGCCAGATCGGCGAGCCCGCTCGAGGTGAACGACATCGGGACGGACGTTCCCATCGCAGCCGGCCCAGGCGACAAGAAGCGCAGCCGCGGCGTCGAAAGCCGATCTGATCGTACGCCCTCGCCCGGGGGCTGCCGTCAGGCGGGCCGCAGGTCGAGCGCGACGTCGAGGGCGCGCGCCGAGTGCGTCAGCGCGCCCGACGAGATGAGGTGCACCCCCGAGGCGGCCACCTCGGCAACCGTCTCGAGCGTGATCCCGCCCGAGGCCTCGAAGATCACGTGCCGGGGGGCGCCTGCGACGATCGCGCGCATTTCGGCGGGCGTCATGTTGTCGAGCATCACCACGTCCGCGCCGGCCTCCCAGCCGGCGCGCGCCTGTGCGGCGGTGTCCGCCTCCACCTCGACGCGGAGCGTGTGGGGCGAGCGCGCGCGCGCCTCGCGGATCACATCGGCGAGCGTGAGCCCGCGCTGCGCCGCGGCCGCGATGTGGTTGTCCTTGATCAGCACGCCGTCCTCGAGCGTGTTGCGATGGTTGCCCGCGCCGCCCACGCGCACGGCGTAGCGCTCGAGCGCGCGCAGGCCCGGCGTCGTCTTGCGCGTGTCCACCACGCGCGCCCGGCCGCCGGCCGCGGCGGCCTCCACGTAGCGCCGGGCGATCGTCGCCACACCCGACATGCGCTGCACGAAGTTGAGCGCGACGCGCTCGCCCGAGAGCGTCGCGGAGAGCGGCCCGTGCACGGTCGCGACGGTCGTGCCCGCGGCGACTGCGCTCCCCTCCGGGCAGGCGACCTCGAGCGCGAGCGCCGGCGAGAGCTGCGCGAAGACCTCGCGCGCGACCTCGAGCCCGCAGACGACCCCCGCCTCGCGGAAGACGAAGTCGCCGCGCCCCGCCTGGGCGGGCGGCACGAGCGCGTGGGTGGTGACGTCGAAGGCGGCGCGGTCCTCGGCGAGCGCCGCCGCGACGGCCGCGCGGACGGCGACGGAGTCGGGCGGCGACGCGTGCTGCTCGCTCATCCGACGCCCCCTCCCTCGGCGGCCCGGTAGACCAGGCGGCGGCGCCACTCCTCGCGGGGCTGCGGGAAGTCCGCGCGGTAGTGCGCCCCGCGCGACTCCTCGCGCCGCAGCGCCGCGTCGGCCGCGAGCCGCGCGCAGGTGAGCAGCGAGCGCAGCTCGTAGCCCGCGCGATCGCCCGGCGGGGGCAGCACCGTCGCCCATCGTGTGAGCCGGTCGACCGCGGCGGCGAGTGCGCCGCGTTCGCGCACGATGCCCACCTGCTCCCACATCAGCTCGGTCAGCTCGCGCGGCGTCGGCGGCGGGACCCCGTTGCGCGGGGCGGGCAGCGCGATCGCGTCGGCGGTCGGCTCCGGAGCCGGCTCCGGGGCGCCGCCGCCGTACAGCCGCTCGACGGTGCGGTGCGCGAACACAACCGTCTCGAGCAGCGAGTTGCTCGCGAGCCGGTTCGCCCCGTGCACGCCGGTGCACGCGACCTCGCCCACCGCGAAGAGCCCGCGCACCGTCGTCTCGCCCCACGTGTTCGTGCGCACCCCGCCCATCGTGTAGTGCGCCGCCGGCGAGACGGGCACGCGGTCGGTCGCCATGTCGATCCCCGCCTCGAGGCAGGTGCGGTAGATCTGCGGGAAGCGCGCCGCGAGCCAGGCGGCGTCGCGGTCGGTGATGTCGAGCAGGACGTGGTCGCTCCCGGTCTCGAGCATCTCGCGGTGCGCGGAGCGCGCCACCACGTCGCGGGGCGCGAGCTCGGCTCGCTCGTCGTAGCGCGGCATGAAGCGCTCGCCGCGCGTGTTGTAGAGGAGCGCGCCCTCGCCGCGCACCGCCTCCGAGATCAGGAACACCGGGAGGTTCGGGAGCACGAGCGCGGTGGGGTGGAACTGGGTGAACTCCATGTCCATCACCTCGGCGCCGCAGGCGTAGGCGAGCGCCACGCCGTCGCCGGTCGAGACCTCGGGGTTCGTCGTGGTGCGGTACATCCGCCCCGCGCCGCCGGTGGCCAGCACGACGTTCGTCGCCTCGTAGTCGCGGCGGGCGTTCGCGGGCGCGTCGTACACGCCCACGGCGACCGCGCGGCCGTCGGCCACGACGATGCGATCGGCGAGCGTCTGCTCGAGGATCGTCACCCCCTCGCGGCGCGCGAGCGCGGAGAGCGAGAGCTCGATCTCGAGGCCGGTGGTGTCGCCCCCCGCGTGGAGGATGCGCGCCGCCGAGTGCGCGGCCTCCCGGCCGAGCGCGACCTCGCCGTCGGTTGCGTCGAAGCGCACGCCGTAGCGCACGAGGTCGGCGACGCGCGGCGCCGCCTCGAAGCAGAGGATGCGCGCGGCCTCCTCGTCGACCAGCCCGGCGCCGGCGGTGATCGTGTCGCGCAGGTGCGCCTCCGGCGAGTCGCCGGGGCCGAGCGCGGCGGCGATACCGCCCTGCGCGTGGCGCGTGCTCGCCTCGTCGATCGCGCCCTTGGTCACGATGAGCACCGACGCGCCGTGCTCGTGCGCCTGCAGCGCCGCGTAGAGGCCCGCGATGCCCGAGCCGATCACGACGAGGTCGTAGGCGCCGTCAGGCATCGCTCACCTCGACCTCTCCCTCGAACGCTCGGATCGCCGCGACGATCTGCGGCCAGTCCGCGGGCGTCTCGGCGCGGCCACTCTGCGCGTTCACGTACGCGTAGCGGTGCTGCATCTCCGCGACCGTGCGGCCATCGCTCGCCGCCGCCACCTCGCACTCGAAACGCAGCCGCCCGGGACGGACCTCGGCGCAGCGCATGCGCACAACGGCCTCGTCGTCCCAGCGCAGCGGCGCGCGGTAGCGCACCTCGGTGTGCGACTGCATGCGGAGCACGTCGCGGTGCGAGGGGATGCGGGCGGCGCGGTCGTACCGGTCGAGCGCGATCTCGGTCAGCGCGATGAGCACCCCGCCGTGCACGAAGGGCGTCCCCCCGAAGGTATCGGTGTGGCGCAGCGGCAGGCGCGTCTCGAAGCGAAACGCCGGCGACACGCGTTGCACCCGCCCGCGCGCCAGTTCCGGCGCGGCTACTTCAGCGCGAGCATCCGCTCGAGGGCGAGGCGCGCGTGCGCCTTCTCCTCTGCCGGGACCTGGATGCGGTTCACCACCGTGCCCGCGACCAGCGACTCCATCACCCAGGCGAGGTACGCCGGGTGCACGCGGTACATCGTGCTGCACGGGCAGACCACCGGGTCCAGGCAGAAGACCGTCTTGTCCGGATTCTCCTTCGCGAGCCGCGAGACGAGGTTGATCTCGGTGCCGACGCCGATCACCGAGCCCGCCGGCGCCTCCGCCACGTACTTCGCGATGTACGCCGTCGAGCCGTTCGCGTCGGCCTCTTGCACGACCTCGTGGCGGCACTCCGGGTGCACGACGATCTTGACGTCGGGGTAGCGCTCGCGCGCCTGCTCGATCTGCGTCAGCGAGAACCGCTGGTGCACCGAGCAGTGCCCCTGCCAGAGGATGATGCGCGCGCGCGCGAGCTCGTCGCCGTCGCGTCCGCCGAGGTTCCCGGCCGGCAGCCGCCAGTTCCAGAGCACCATCTCGTCGAGCGGGATCCCCATCTTCGCGCCGGTGTTCCGACCGAGGTGCTGGTCGGGGAAGAAGAAGACGCGCTTCCCGCGCTCGAACGCCCATTCCAGCACCTTCGTCGCATTCGAGGAGGTGCAGACGACCCCCCCGTACTTGCCGCAGAACGCCTTCAGCGAGGCGGCCGAGTTCATGTACGTCACGGGGATGATGTCGTCCGTGGAACCGAAGGAGTCCTCGAGCTCGCGCCACGCGCTGTAGACGTCCGGCGGGGCGGCCATGTCCGCCATCGAGCAGCCCGCCTCCATGTTCGGCAGGACCACCTGCTGGTGCGGCGCGCAGAGGATGTCGGCGGCCTCCGCCATGAAGTGCACGCCGCAGAAGACGATGTACCTCGACTCAGGGTGCGACGCCGCGTACTGCGCGAGCGCGAACGAGTCCCCGCGCTCGTCGGCGAACTGGATGATGTCCTCGCGCTGGTAGTGGTGGCCGAGCACCACGACGTTCTCGGCGAGCGTGGCGCGGGCGGTGCGGATCCGGCGCGTGAGCTCGTCGGCGTCGAGCCCCCAGTACTCCTCGGGGATCGCCTGCTGCCAGGAGCGGAACGCGACCTCCTGAGTGAGCGGGACGGTGAGCAGACCGGTGTCGGTCTCGCACTGCAGCTGCCCGATCGGGTAGTACGGGTTGGGCTTCGGCTGCTTCGCGGTGGAGGTCGTCATTTGCGTGCCCCAGCCTGCTGAAATAGTTTGCGTACCTCGTACACAAAGTCGGATTGCGTAGAGGGTACGCACACGGTCGCCCGGGTGTCAAACACGGACGGCGTGGGCCGCCTCGGGGCCGGAGGACCGCCGGCGGGTGCCCGCTATCATGCGCGGCATGCAGCCACCAGGGAGGAGCGACCGATGCCCGCACCGCTGGAGGGGATCCGGATCCTCGACTTCACGCGCTTCCAGAACGGCCCCCACGCCACCGTGATGCTCTCCGACATGGGCGCCGAGGTGCTGAAGGTAGAGCGGGTCGGCGAGGGGGATCCGGGGCGCGCGCTCGGCCGGAGGCCCGACGGGTTCTGCTCCTACTTCGAGGCGCTCGA
The DNA here is from genome assembly GCA_016866055.1 of Chloroflexota bacterium. Classification (GTDB taxonomy): domain Bacteria; phylum Chloroflexota; class Dehalococcoidia; order UBA2979; family UBA2979; genus VGNK01. The sequence continues at coordinate 8,521 of VGNK01000033.1, forward strand.
CCGCGGGAAGAAGAGCATCACGCTCGACCTCGACAAGCCCGAGGCGAAGCGGATCGTCCACGAGCTCGCCGCGCGATGCGACGTCGTCACCGAGAACTTCCGGCCCGGGGTGATGGACGGGCTCTCGCTCGGCTACGAGCACCTGCGCGAGCACAACCCGCGGCTGATCTACGCGGTGAACAGCGGCTTCGGCCCGAAGGGGCCGTGGACCAGGCGCGGCTCGTTCGACATCGTCGCGCAGGGGATGTCCGGCGCGATGGTCGCGCAGGCCGACCGTCCCGACGGCGTGCCGGTGCAGGGGCCGTGGGGGCTCGCCGACCAGGTGGGCAGCATGGTGTTCGCGTACGGGATCGTGATGGCGCTGCTCGCGCGCGAGCGGCACGGGGTCGGGCAGCGGCTCGACGTCTCGCAGCTCGGCGCGATGGCGACGCTGCAGGCGCTCGGGCTCGTCTCGTTCCTCCACACCCAGGTGCAGTCGCCGCGGTTCGTCAACCCGACGTTCACGGCCTACGAGGCCTCCGACGGGCTCTGGCTGACGGTCGGCGTGTTGACGCCGAAGCACTGGCCGCTGCTGTGCGACGCGGTGGAGCGCTCCGACCTGGCCGTCGAACCGCGCGCGGCGACACCGTTCGCGCGCGCCGAGCACCGCGACTGGCTTCGCGGCGAGCTGAGGGCGGCGTTCCGCGTGAAGCCCCGCGGGCACTGGCTGCAGCGGCTCGTCGAGCGAGACGTGCCGTGCGGCCCGGTGCACGACTACGCGGGCGTGGCAGCCGACCCCCAGTTCTGGGAGAACGACTACCTCGTCGAGCTGGAGCACCCGAACTTCGCGGGCCACCGCACGGTCGGGATCCCGATCTCGCTGAGCGAGACGCCGGGACGCGTGCAGGGACCGGCACCCGAACTGGGGCAGCACACGGAGGAGATCCTGCTCTCGCTCGGCTACGACTGGGGACGCATCACCGCGCTGCGCGACCAGGGCGCGATCTGAGCGTCGGGAGAAGGCCCGGCCGCGAGGCGCATCCCGCGGCGGGGCTCGAGGATCTGCAGCCGGCGCGCGGCGCGGACCGCATCGAACTTGCCGCTGACGCCGAGCCGTTCGTAGGTCTGGTACGCCTGCGTCGAGACCGTCCGCCAGCTCGTCCCGAGCCGCTCCGCGGCCTCGCGGTAGGTCATGCCCTCCGCGAGGAGGCTCAGCACCCCGACCTGGCGCGGGGTGAGTTGCGGCCGCGTCGCCACGTCCTCGCGCATCGCGAGCGCGCGCGTGGCGGCGTAGGCGTGTGGGGTGGGGTCGATCTCGAGCTCCTGGAGCTTCATCCAGCCCGAGCGGCGCAGCCGCGACCGCGCCCGCTCCGAGGAGGAGACCTCCGCGAGCGAGAGCACCTCCGCCAGCTGGACCTGGGCGAGCGCGGCCTCGCATTCGTACCCCGCCCTCGCCGCCCACTCGATCGAGTCGCGGAAGGCGCGCACCGCCTCGCGCACGCTCCCGGCGCGGGCGCGCAGGAGCGCGACGACGCGCTCGCGCGACACCGGCCACTCGAGCGCGGTGCGCACCTGCTGCGGGACGTCGTGCTCGATCCAGTGCAGCCACTTCACCGCGTCGCGCTGCGTCCCCGCGATCGCGACGGCCTCGGCGGCGGCGAAGAGCCCCCCGAGCGTGATCAGCGACGCGGGCGGCGGGTCGCCGATCCGCGGCAGCTCATTCGGGGTGCGATGCGCCGCGGCGATCGCGCGGTAGCCGCCGATCATCGCCGCAGCCGACGCGCCGATCTTCCCGCCGTCGAGCGCGATCTGCATGAGCGCGGCCTCAGCGGACGGCCAGTCGGCGCGCAGGAGATGCAGCCGCAGTTGCAGCGCGTGGACGCGGTAGGAGGCGAGCGGGTTGCTCGAGCGGATGTGCCCGGGGGGCGGCTCCTCCACCTCGGCGGGTCCCCACCCCGCCCGCGCCGCGAACTCGAACGAGAGCACGTCGGCGAGCCGGTAGGGGTGGTCGAGCTCCTCCGCGTGCACGCGCAGCGCCTGCCGCCACGGCTCGGCCGCCTCCTTCTCGCCCTGCGCGAACATCAACGGGACGAGCCACCCCATCACGAACGACGCCTGCGCGTGCTCGCCCGCCTGCTCCAGCCGTCCGATGTCCTCGGTGACCGCGCGAGTCACCGCGAAGTCGAGCCGCATGCAGCGCACCGCCGCCCGGATCGCGACGTACTCCATCGCCGAGCGCGGCGAGCGTGCGCGTGCCAGCGACTCCTCGGCGCGCGCGAGCGCCTCGCCGGCCGCCGCCACCTGCCCGACCGCGACGAGGAACGGCGCCTTCATGCTCTGCAGCAACAGCACGGCATCCGCGAGCCCCTGCGCCATCGCGAGCGCGAAGTCCATGTGCGAGATCGCCTGGTCGATGCGCCCGGCCGCGTCGAAGCGCGCCGCCGCCAGCCGGCAGACCGCCGCGAGCCCGTCCATGTCGCGGCGCCGGCGCGCGCGGTGAACGCGGCGACGTCGTCGATCGGCTCGACGAGCAACTGCTGGGCGTCGCCCCGGCGATTCACTCCGCCGGCCTCCCCGAGCGTGACGTATGTGCATCAGTACGTCACTTCACGGTCGCCTGGGAAGCCACCCCGCCAAAGGATGTGGGCCCACAATCGGATTCAGGGGGCCGGAGTCGAACATGTCGTATGTCGCCTGCTACACGCTAGCCAGCGCACCACCGGGGAGCTCAACTCCGAGGAGGGCCGGACCTGGATCCGGCGCCTGCTCGCGGAGGTCGCTACCCGCGAGGAGCTGATCGAGGCCTTCGCGAGCCAGTGCGAGCCGGAGCTTGCCGAACTGGTGCGCCTCGAGTTCACCGAGATGCCGGACCCCATGCTCCAGACGATCATGGCGTCCTGGCTCGCCGCGGACGGTTCGGGGAAGCAGTTCGAGCTCCGCTCGGTGCGTCCGGAGAAGCCGCTCGAGTTCGCGCATCGCGGGCGCGTGCGGCTCACCGTCGACTACGAAGAGGACCGCGACGTCGTCTCCGTCAGCCACGTCGCCGCGCGTCACCGCTGCAGCTGTGCCTGCCACGCCCCGGCAGAGCGGCGGGCGCTCGTCCGTCGATGAGGCGGGCGAACGGCTGCTCGCGTCCGTCGTCGATCGCGCCGCGGCGCTCCACCCGACCCGCGGCCGCGCCGCCGCGATCCTCGCCGTGCGCGAAGGGGCGCCCGGCGCCGCGGAGGACCTCGAGCGGCTGATCCACACCTACGACCGGCGCACCGCGGATCGCATCCAGAACACGCGCGGCGCGCCGGGGGTGCCCGCGATCGAGAGCGTCGCCGACGCGATCCGCACGCTGGGGTTCCGCCGCGTGCACTCCGCGGCGCTCGCCACCTCGGCGATCGCCGCGCTGCGCGAGCCCACGCACGCGCTCGATCGCGAGCGCTTCTGGCGGTACAGCGTGGCGGTCGCGCAGCTCGCGACGGTTGCGGCGGCGATCGAGTGCACCACGCCGCAGGGCGACGCGTTCGCGGGTGGCCTCTTCCACGCGGTGGGGCGGCTCGTGCTCGACCAGCTCGAGCCGGAGCGCTCCGCGCGCGTCGCCGCGCTCGTCGCCTCCGGCGCGGCACGACGGGCGGCCGCACAGACCGCCGCCTTCGGCTTCACGGAGGAGGCGCTCGCCCCGGCGCTCGCGCGGCGCTGGGCTTCCCGGAGTGGCTCGCCGGGGCGCTCGGCGAGATGCCCCCGGGCGGCGGCGGACCTGCGCGCCGCGCAGCGCAGCCTCTGGGCGCTCGTGCGGCGCGCCCGCCTGGCCGCGCTCACGCGCGGCTTCGCCTTCGAGCTCGAGCCCCCCGCACCCTCGCCGCGCGACGCGCGCTGGTCGGTTGAGCCGCTCCTCGTCGCGCTCGACCGCGAAGGCGGCGACGCCTGGCTGGAGGCCCGCGTCACCACCCTCCTGCGGACGGCGCTCATGGATCACGCCTGAGCCGGCCCCCGCGCGTCGCGACCGGGGCCCGGGCCCGCGCCTACGGCCTCCCCTGGAGTCGCGGGACCACCTCGGTCGCGACGCGCGTCAACTGCCCCAGGCGGTCCCCGCCCGCGAAGACGAAGTTGAAGTGGCGCACCCCCGCGTCCAGGTACTCGCGCAGCCGCGCCTCCCACATCGAGGCGTCCCCGTACACCGTGTAGCGCTCGAACCGCGCGAACGGCGTGCGGTAGGTCGACTCGATGCGCGCGGCGATCGTCCCCAGCGCCTCCGCCAGGTCGTCGTCGAACTGGCCCCACATCTGCACCGCGGGGACGATCGCGTCGGGATCGCGACCGGCGCGCCCCGCCTCCGCGCGCACGCGCGCCCAGCCCTCGGCGAACCGCTCGGCGCTGATCACGAACGGCATCCACGCGTCCCCGACGCGCGCGGCGCGGCGCTGCGCGGGCTCCGAACGGCCGCCCACCCAGATCGGGATCCGCGGCTCCGGCACGAGGTCGAGCCGCGCCTCGCGCGTCTCGATCGCGAGGTTCGAGAGCGTCACCGGCTCCCCCGACCAGAGCGCGAGCAGCGCCTCCAGCGTCGCGTCGAGGTAGGCGCCGCGCCGCTCGATGGGCACACCGGAGGCGGCGAACTCCGGCGGGAACTCGCCGCCGGCGCCCACGCCGAGCCGGAAGCGCCCGCCCGTGAGCCACTGCAGGGTCGCGGTCTCCTTCGCGAGCGGCGCTGCGCGGCGAAGCGCCGCGAGCAGCACGCCGGTCCCGAGCGCCACGCGCTCGGTCACCGCGGAGGCCGCGGCGAGCATCGTCAGCGGCTCCGGCCAGAAGACGTGCCAGAACACATGGTCGCCCACCCAGACGGAGTCGTACCCCAGCGCCTCCGCGGTCTGCGCCGCGACGAGGAACTCCGCCGGCGTCGACCCACCCGGCAGCACCCCGAAGGTGAGGGCGCGCTCCTCCGCCATCCGCCCCGCCTCCCTCAGGCGCCGCCCGCGCCGGCGAGCCGCTCGCGCACGCGGTCGAGCCACTGCTGCTGCAGCGCGTCGAGCCGCGCCTGCTCGATCGGCACCCAGTAGTACTCGAGCGGCGCGCCGCAGTCGCACCGCGCCGTCCACGTCGCCGCCCCGGTCGCGGGGGCCCGCAGGTGAAAGAGGAAGCGCGTGACCTCGCTCGTGAGCAGCTCGCGGATCACCCGCGCCTCCTGGCCGCTCGCGGTAACCACCCACGCCACCCCGCCGCGCTCCGACCGCAGCCGCACGGTCTCGCCGCGCGCGATGCGCACGCCGTCGGTGCCCGACGCCGCCACCGTCACCCGCTCGTCCGGCGCGAGCGGCGAGAAGCGGTCGAGCTCGACGATGAGCGTGACCCCGCGCAACCCGGTCTCCTCCGCGAGCTCCCGCAGCACCGCGTCGGCCGGGCGCTCGCCCGGCTCGACCGTGCCGGACGGCAGCTGCACCGAGACGCCGCCGCCCTCGAGCGGATGGTCGAAGACGAGCAGCTCCCGCCCCCCGCGCACGTCGCGCGTCACGAGCGCGGCCACCTTCTCGATCACGGGCGCGCCGTCACAGGAAGATCGGCTCGCGCGCCGTGAAGCGGTACAGCCGCGCCGGCCGGTGCGCGCCCTCGCGGCGCCGCTCCTCCGTCCCCTCGATCAGCCCCGTCGAGAGCATGCGCTTGCGGAAGTTGCGGCGGTCGAGCGGCCGCCCCAGGATCGCCTCGTAGGTCGTCTGCAACTCGCGCAACGTGAAGCGGTCGGGCAGCAGGCCGTACGCGATGTTCGTGTACTCGAGCTTGGCGCCGACGCGCGCCACCGCCTGCTCGATCACGCGGTTGTTCTCGAACGCGAGCGGAGGCAGCGCCGCGACGCGGTGCCACTGCGGGCGCCACGCCTGCTCCTCCCGCAACCGCACCCCGCTCGCGTCGACCAGCGCGAAGTAGGCGACGGCGACGGCGGCCGGCTGCGAGCGGTCGAGTCCCGAGGTCGTGAAGAGCTGCTCGAGGTAGACGCCGCGCGCGCCCGTCTCCTCCACAAGCTTGCGGCTGGCTGCGTCCTCGAGCGACTCGGAGCCATCCCAGCGGCCGCCGGGGAGCGCCCACCCGCCCTGCTCGGGATCGGACGAGCGGTGCACGAGCAGCACCTCGAGCACGCCGTCGACGACCGCGAAGATCACGAGGATCGTGGCGACGAGCGGGGCGGGGGCCATCTGCCCGGCCCGCTAGATCGCCGCGAGCGCGATCTCGCCCGCGAGGCGGCCCTGCAGCGACCACGGCGTCGCCTGGTCGATGACGACGTCGACGAGACGGCCCACCTGCTTGACGCCGTTGAAGTGGACGAGCTGCCCGCCGCGCGTGCGGCCCGTTGTGCGGCCGGCCTCCTCCCGCTCCGCGAGCACCTCGACCGTGCGGCCGAGCATGCGGTCGTTGTGCGTCGCGGCGGACGCCGCGTGCAGCGACTCGATCACCCGGAGCCGCGCCTTCTTCACCTCGCGCGGCACGTCGTCCGCAAGCTTCCGGGCCGCGTAGGTCCCGGGGCGCGGCGAGTAGGCCGCGGCGTGGATCACGTTGAAGCGCACCCGCCGCAGCAGCTCCACGGTATGCGCGAACTCCTCGTCGCTCTCGCCGGGGCAGCCGACGATCACGTCGGTCGCGAGCACCGCGTCCGGCATGCGCGAGCGGATGCGCGCCACGCGTTCCTCGAACTCCTCCACGGTGTAGCCGCGGCGCATGCGCTCGAGCATCGCGTTCGAGCCCGACTGCACCGGGATGTTGAAGTGCTCGCACACCTTCGGCAGGTCCGCGACGGCGTCGATGATGCGGTCGGTCATGTCCTTCGGGTACGAGGTGAGGAAGCGGGTGCGCACGATGCTGTCGACGCGCTCGATCCCCTCGAAGAGCGTGGCGAGGTCCGCGTCCTCGTCGAGGTCCTGGCCGTACGCCTCGACGGTCTGCCCGAGGAGCGTCACCTCGCGCACCCCGTGATCGGCGAGGAAGCGCACCTCGTCGAGCACGTCGGCGACCGGCCGCGACTGCTCGCGCCCGCGTCGCAGCGGGACGATGCAGTAGGTGCAGAACTTGTCGCAGCCGTGGATGACGGGGACGAACGCGGTGGGGCCGCTCGGGAGCCCGTAGGTGCGGCGCATCCCGTCGCCGGCGAGCGCGCCGAGCTCGCCCTGCGAGACGTCGCGCGCCTCGACGGCGAGCTCCATGATCGGGTCGAACTGCTGCGGGCGCGCCCAGGCGTCCACGAACGGGAAGCGGCGGCGGAGCTCGTCGGTCTTCGGGCCGACCATGCACCCCATCACCGCGACGCGCGGTCCGCCGCCCTCGGCGCGGCGCTTGCGGAGGACGCCGAGGCGCGAGTAGGCGCGGTCCTCGGCGTGCTGGCGCACCGAGCAGGTGTTGATCACGACAAGGTCCGCGGCGTCGTCGCTCTCGGTCGGGCGGTAGCCGAGGCGTTCGAGCCCGGCCGCGAGCTTCAGCGAGTCCGCCTGGTTCATCTGGCAGCCGAGCGTCCAGATGTGGAAGGTGGCCATGGCGATCCTTGCGCCGGCGGGCGGGCGGCCGCAGGTCGTGGTGTTCGTGTGGCGGAGGGGGAGGGATTCGAACCCTCGACCGCAGTTTCCCGCGGTAAGCGCTTAGCAGGCGCCCGCACTAGACCACTATGCGACCCCTCCGGGGACTGCACGCGCACCGATCGTAGAGAGCCGGGTGGGGGCGGGCAACCAACGGCGGCGCCGGGTCACGCCGGGCGCGCGCGCACGTCGATCGTCTCGAGCTCGGTGATCACGAGGTCGAGCGTGACGTCGTGCGGCTCGCGCGGGACGGCGTCGCGCAGCTGCAGCGAGTAGGCGAGCCCGACGGTGGTGGCGCGCAGCCCCGCGAGGAAGCGGTCGTAGTAGCCGGCGCCGTACCCAACGCGACCGCCGGCGCGATCGAACGCGAGGCCGGGGACGAGCACGACGCGGGCCTCCGCGGGATCGGCGCGGCGGCAGCGCGCGGGGTCGGGCTCCCAGAGGCCGCCGGCCGACGGGGCGAGCTCGTCGAGTCCTGTGATCTCGTAGTGCTCGAGCGCGCGCGGGTGACGCACGACGCGCGTGCAGATCACGCGCCGGCCCGCGCGCAGGGCGCGCGCGATGAGGTCACGCGTCTCGACCTCGCCGTCGCGCGCGCCGACGTACGCGTGCACGACGGCGGCCGCGCGGAACTCGGGGAGCCGCGCGACGCGCTCGGCGATCGCGAGCGAGAGCACGCGCCGCGCCTCGGGGTCGAGCGCGATCCGCGCGGCGAGCGCCTCCTCGCGGAGCGCCGCCTTCGCCTCGCGGATCGCGCCGGCGTCCGGGGTCGAGGCGCTCACGGCCGGCAGGGCGTGCGAAGCGCGCGCGGCCGCGCCCGGCACGCAACGAGGGGGGGCTCGCGCCTCCCTTCGGTTCTTTGCATCGACGTCGCGCTCGCGCTCAGAGCTCGCGGACGACCACCCCGACGCCCGCGACCTTGCGCCAGGTGCGCAGGCGGTAGTTCTTGAGGTCGGCGTCGCGCGCGAGGTCGCGCGCCTGCGCGGAGAAGCCGGCCGGGATGTAGAGGTAGAGCGGCGCGGCGCGGTTCTCGAGCCGCTTCCAGACGTAGCGCGCCTGCTCGCGCGTGACGGTCTCGCGGGTCTCGACCATCGCGATCATCGCGGGCACGATCCCCGGCTCGCGGGTCACGACGATGTCGGGGAAGAGCTTCTCGCCGCCCGGGCCGACCTCGACGGCGAGCGCCGGCTCGGGGACGTTGACGTGCGTGCGGTAGTTTGGGTGGCGCTCGCTCGGGTAGCGGAAGCGCTGCGCGGCGACGGCCTCCACGGCCTCCGTCTGGTAGTGGCGGCGCGACTCCTCGCTGCGGCGGAGCTGGCGCCAGTTCGCGCTCCGCCAGCGGTCGGTCGTGCGCGGCTGGTGTGCGGCGAAGCGCGCGAGCATGCCGCCCTCCTGTCGCAGGAAGACCGCGAGCGCGATCAACGCGACCGGGACGAGCGCGACCACGGAGGCCGCGATCTCGACGCCGGCGATCTCGAGCCAGCGCGGGCCCGGGAAGACCCACATCGTGTAGAAGGACGCCGCGAAGACGGCGAGCGCCGCGAGGCTGACCGCGGTGGTCGGGTGGCGCGCGGCGGCGATGCCCGGGGCGCCTGCGGGAACGTGCGAGACGGGGGGTGGGGGCGCCGCGGGC
>VGNK01000034.1 GCA_016866055.1 Chloroflexota bacterium
CGCCGCGGCCTCGCGCAGCAATCGCTCGCGACGCCCCGGCTCCGGCAGGAACGCGCGCACGCGCGGCTCGACCGCGGCGAGGCGCTCGCACAGCGCCTCGACCGTCGCGCCGAGCGCGCGGTCCTCCGCGCGCAGCCGCGCCGCGAGCGGCGCGAGCGGCTGCGCGGCGGTGAGGGCGACCTCCGCGCCGGCCAGCGTCATGCGCAGATGATAGCGAGCGCCCGCGCTACCATCCGGCGATGGCGGAGAGCGGCGACACCGGCGCGCGCACGCACGCTTCCCCGCTGCGCTCCCTCATCCTCACGGTCTACGGCCCCGCTTTCCTGATTGCCCTCGGCCAGGGCGCCGGGCTCCTCATGATCCCGCTCCTCGCGATCGACCTCGGCGCGAGCGTGGCGCTCGCTGGCCTCGTCTTCGCGCTGCGCGGCTTCGGGACGATCGTCTTCGACGTGCCGGCGGGCCTCGCGGAGTCGCGCTTCGGCGATCGCCGCACGCTCGCCGCCGGCGCCGCCCTGATCGTGATCGTCGGCGTGGGCTCGGCGCTCAGCGGGAACGTGTGGCAGCTCGCGTTCTTCACGTTCCTGTACGGCGGTGGCAACGCCGTCTTCCAGGTCGCGCGGCTGTCGTACATCGCGGAGGTGACGCCGGTCGAGTACCGCGCGCGCGCGATCGCCCTGCTCGGCGGCGCCAACCGGGTCGGCACCTTCGCCGGCCCGATCCTCGGCGGCGTGCTCGCGCAGGCGTTGGGCTTTCCGTCGGTGTTTCTCTTCCAGGCCGCGACGGCGGCGCTCGCGCTGGTGCTCGTGCTGCTCCTCATCCGCGGCGGCGCCGCCGCGACCGCATCCGGGCACAGCGTCTACGCGCGGCTCGGGCGCACGCTCGTCGACCACCGCCGCAGCTTCCTCACGTGGGGGCTGGCGGTGATCACGCTGCAGGTGATCCGCAGCGGCCGCCAGATCCTGCTCCCGCTCTGGGGCGCTCACATCGAGCTCGACGTCGCGGCCATCGGGGTCGTCGTCGGGCTCTCGTCGGGGATCGACATGCTGCTGTTCTACCCGGTCGGGGTGATGATGGACCGCTGGGGACGGAAGGGGGTCGCGCTCTCGAGCCTGCTCATGCTCTCGATCGGGCTCGCGCTGATCCCGCTCGCACGCGGCTTCGAGGCGCTGCTGCTCGTCGGCGTCGTGACGGGCTTCGGCAACGGGCTCGGCACGGGCATCGTGATGACGCTCGGCGCGGACCTCTCGCCGCCGACGGGGCGCGGGGAGTTCCTGGGTGTCTGGCGGCTCGTCGGGGACGTCGGTCACGCGGGCGGGCCGTTCGTCATCGGCGCCGTCGCGCAGGCGCTCACGCTCGCGGTGGCGGCAGCGGTCACTGCCGGGGTCGGCCTCGTGGGCGCGGTCTTCCTCGCGCTCGTCGCCGCGGAGACGCTCCGGCGCGCGCCCCCGCGTCCCGCGGAGCCGGCCCGCGAGCGCTCGACCGCGGGCGAGTAGGCCGGGGTCAGCCGGAGACGAAGGAGAGGCGCACCCGTCGCAGCGGGTTGTCGCGGTTCAGGTCGATCAGCACGACGCTCTGCCACGAGCCGAGCGCGGGGGCGCCGCCGACGACCGGGATCACGAGCGAGGGGCTGACGAGCGCGGGCAGCAGGTGATCGGCGCCGTGGCCGGCGGACCCGTGCGCGTGCGTGTACGGACGGTCGCGCGGCAGGAGCCGCTCCAGCGCCGCCTCGAGGTCGCCTTCCGAGCCGGACCCCACCTCGATCAGGGCGAGGCCGACGGTGGCGTGGGGGGCGAAGACGCTCACGAGCCCGTCGCCGCGCCCGCGGCAGAACGCGACGACGTCGCGCGTGAGGTCGACCACCTGGCGCTGCGAAGTGTCAACCTGGAATTCGGTGGTGTGCACCGGGGGCGGCGCCCTCGCGTGCCGTCAGCGCGCGCGGGCGACGGGCGCGTCCTCGCTCACGCGGAGACGCGCCCGAACGGCTCGATCTGCCCGGCGACGCGCGAGGCGTCCCCCACGACCACGATCGCCATCTCCTCGGGGCGAAGGCAGCGCTCGACCACGGAGCGGACCTCCTCCGGGGTGACCGCGTTGGCGCGCTCGACGGTCGCCTCTGCGTAGCTCGCGTCCAGGCCCTGCAGGTCGAGGCTGGCGAGCTGTTCCGAGATCCCCGCGGGCGTGGCGAAGCGGGTGAGATAGGTGCCGGTCACGTAGCGCTGGATGCCCTCGAGCTCGGCGGTCGGAGGCGCCTCGGCGCGCAGCCGGTCGATCTCGCGGAAGATCTCCACGAGCGAGGCGCCCGTCACCTCGGTCGTCACGTCGGCGATCTGCATCCAGTTGGCGTCGCGCCGGCGCGTGGAGATGAACCCGAACGGCGAGTAGCTGTAGCCCTTGTCCTCGCGCAGGTTGAGCAAGATCCGCGAGATGAACGAGCCGCCGAGCAGCGCGTTCGCCACCCAGAGCGGGATCCAGTCCTCGTGGCCGGCGGCCGGCACCGGCAACCCCATGTAGATCGTCGACTGCTCGCTCTGTGCTCGGTCGACGAGGTGGACCGCCCGCTCGTGCCGGGGCTGGGGCGGGCGCACGGTCGAGTCGGCGCCGGCCGGCCAGCCGTCGAACGCCTCGGCGACCGCGGCGCCCACGGCCCGCTCGTCGAAGCGGCCGGCGACGTAGAGCGTCGCGCGGGCGGCGCCCCCGTGCGCCTCGTAGAAGGCGCGCGCGGCGTCGGTCGTGAAGCGGCCGATCAGGCCCGGCCGCGGGAAGACGCGACCGTAGGGGTGGTCGCCGTAGAGCGCGGCGCGGAAGCGCTCGAGCGCGAGCATGTGCGGCTGCACCTGCGCGAGCGCGAGGCGGCGCTCGAGGTCGCTGCGCAGGCGGGGGAGGTCGCCCGGGGGGAAGCGCGGGGTGCGCACGAGCTCGGCGAGCAGGCGGACGAACGCGGGCGCGTGCTCCGAGAGCACGCGCCCGCGCAGCGTCGTCGTGTCGTCGTCGCTGTCGACAGCGAGGTCGCCGCCGAGCGCCGCCACCGCCTGCGCGTAGGCGTCCGAGTCGCGCGTGGCGCTCCCCTCTCGCAGGTATTCGGCGACGAGCCGGGAGAGCCACGTCTCGTCGAGGCTCTCCTGCGCGTCCCCGATGTCGAGCACGAGGCGCACGTCGGCCTTCGGCACCGATCCCGACTCGACGAGCACGGCGCGCAGGCCGTTGTCCAGCTTCAGCCGCTCGATGCGCGGAAGGGCGAAGCCGGGCAGCCGCGAGGCGGGCGGGTGGGGCGTCGTCACTCGCGGTGGCCGTTCTTGGGGAGCCCAGGCTCGAGTTCGAGCACGGTGCGGTTGCGCGGCGCGAGCACCTCGCGCGCGGTCTCGTGCACGAGCTCCGGGGTGAGCGCGTCGAAGCGCGCGGGCACCGCGTTGATCAGCCGGGGGTCGTCGTCGAAGAGGGCGAAACTGGCGAGCAGGTCGGCGCGCCCCAGCGACGGGTAGAAGAACCCGGTGATGGTGTCGTAGTACGCGGACCGCGCCTTGACGAGCGCGCGCGCGAAGGTGGCCTCGTCGAGCGGAGCGACGCGCACCTCCTCGAGCACGCCGTCGAAGGCGTCGAGGATCGCGTCCGCGGCCACGTGCGGGTCGTGGACGAGCGACGAGGTCCAGAGCAGCGGCGTGCGCGCGTTGAACGCGTTGCCGAGGAAGTTGATCCCGCCGTCGACGCTGCTGCTGAACGCGTGGCGTCTTACGAGCTCCTGGTGCAGGCGCGAGTCATCGCCCTGCAGCAGGACGTGATCGAGCAGCGCGAGCCCGTCGAACGCGCGCGAGCCACGCGGCGGCGTGTGGTAAGAGATGGCGAGCGCGGGCCGGTTCGCTCGGGGGTCGTGGTACGTGGCGCGGAGCTCGGCCTCACGAGGAGGCTCGCTCAGGTCCGCGGGCGGCGGGACGGGGCGGGGCGGAATCGTCTCGAAGGCGCGTGTGGCGAGTTCGAGCGCACGCGCCGGCTCGCAGTCGCCGACGACGACGAGCACGGCGTTCGACGGCGAGTAGTAGTCGACGAAGAAGCGCTCAACGTCCGGGAGCGCCGCGGCGTCGAGATCGGCCATGTCGCCGTAGCCGTTGTGGGCGTTGTGCCAGTTCCGGAAGGCACGCTCCGACATCGGAAGCCAGGGGAAGCCGCCGTACGGCTGGTTGAGCACGTTGAGCCGGATCTCGCTCTTGACGACGTCGCGCTGGTTGTCGAGCTCGGCCTGCGTGATGCTCGGGCCGCGCATGCGCTCGGCCTCGATCCAGAGCGCGAGCTCGAGGGCGGGGGCGGGGAGCACCTCGAAGTAGTTCGTGAAGTCGAGCGAGGTGGAGCCGTTGAGCATGCCGCCGTTCTGCTCGACGAGGTACGCAACCTCGTGCTTCCCCATCTGGCCGGATCCCTGGAACATCAGGTGCTCGAAGAGGTGGGCGAAGCCGGTGCGCCCGGGGGGCTCGACGCGCATGCCGACGCCGTAGTACACGGCCACCGTCACCAGCGGCGCGGAGTGGTCCGGGGAGACGATGACGCGGAGCCCGTTCGAGAGCCGGTGATCGTGCACCGGGATCTCCAGCCGGAAGGCCTGCGCACCCGCGACCAAGCCCCACCTCCCCCACCCGGACGACCCCCGGAGACCGCGAGCAAATATCGTAACCCAGCGGCGCGGGCCGGACGCACCGGCCGCCACGGCTGTTGGGCGGTGTTCTCAGGCCGTCAGGGGCGCCGACGGACGGCTGCGGGTCAGACGCTTCACTCGACCGAAACGAGATCGGCCCGGGCCTGCTTCACGGACTCGGTGTTCCCCCAGAACAACATGCGGTCGCCCCGCAGCAACGTGGTGTTCCCGTTCGGGATGATCTCCTCGGTTCCGCGGAGGACGAGCAGCACGAGCACGCGCTCGGGAAGCTGGAGCTCCCGCACGCGGTGCCCGGCCAGGCCGGTGCCGATGCCGACCGCGACCGAGATGCGGTCGCCGCCGGGCGAGAGCGCCTCGTGGAGCACCGGGGTGCGATCAGCTCGATCAGCGCCTGCGCGACGGCGTCGGCCTCTGCGACGGCGTGGATTCCGGCCTTCTTGAAGGCGTCGAAGGCGTCGTACTGAGTGGACGCGGGCGAAGGCGTCGGCCTGCGGGTTCACGCTGCGGACGAACTGGCAGAAGAGCAGGTTCGACTGGTCGCTGTCGGTGGCGCCCACGGCGATCTGCGCGTGCTGGGCGCCAATCTCGCGCAGGAACTGCGCATCAGTGACGTCGCCGACCCGGGCGGTGAGGCCCTCCGCGAGCGCACGCTCGACCGAGCCGGAATCCTGGTCGGCGAGCACGACGTCGAAGCCGCCCGCCGTGAGCTGCGCGGCGAGGGGGCGCGCGGAGCGGCCCGCGCCCGCGATCACTGCGAGCATCGCGCGCACCCCAAGCAGGCGAGCGAGCAACCCGGAATGAGGCGACGGTACGGCAACGGTGAGCAGGATCGTCAGGAAGACGAGCGCCATGAGCGTCGCGCCGCCGTGCGCCTCGCCCGGGCTGGCGCCGGCGAACGCCGCGAGCGCCGTCGCGACCACCCCGCGTGGGCCGACCAGCCCGATGTAGGTGCGCTCGCCCCACGTGAGGTCGGAGCGGACCGCGCAGAGGTAGGCGACGACCGGTCGCACCGCGAACATCAGCCCGAGCACGACGAACAGCCCCGCCGGCCAGAGATCGCGGAGCACCGCGAGGTCGACCGCCGCGACCGCGAAAATGTAGACGGCGCGATCATCAGCCGCGGGACGTCGTCCTCGAACTCGCGCACCGCCTCGACGTGCGGGATCGGCGCGGCGGCCGGCACCACCCCCATCACCGCGACCGCTGCGAGGCCGGCGTCCGGCAGCACGTGCTCGGCGAGCGCGATGACCGCGATGCTCGTGCCGAAGAGCAGCAGCGCCGCCTCGGTGGCAGACGGCTCGCGGTTGAGCCGCAGCACGCCGCGCGCGACGGCCACGCCGAGCAGGCCGACCGCCGCTCCGCCGAGCAGGCGCGACGGCACCCACATGATCGGCTCGGCGTTCACCCCGGAGAGCACGAACTCGAGTGCGACCACCGAGAGCACTGCGCCGAGCGGGTCGATCAGCACCCCCTCGCGGAGCAGCACCGCGCGCACGTGATCGTTGAGGCGCACCGAGCGCACCAGCGGCACGATCACGGTCGGGCCGGTCACGTGACGAGTGCACCGAAGAGCACGGCGACACGCCACAGCAGCACGCCCGTGAGCCCCGCGAGCAGCGCCGCGGCGACGAACGTGAGCAGGAGCCCGAACGTGAGCAGGTTGCGCACGACGGTGCCGACGCGCCGGAGGTAGGCGACGTCGATGGAGAACGCGCCCTCGAAGACGATCATCGCGACGAGCAGCTCGAGCGCGACCGCGAACGGCTCCTCGAGCTCGTGGGGATCGACGAGGCCGAGCAGCGAGGGCCCGGCGACGAGCCCGACCGCGAGGTAGATGAGCACGCTCGGCGCGCGCAGGCGTCGCGCGACCATGGACGCCACGGCGACCGCGATGCCGACCGCGGAGAGCGCTCCCGCCTCCACCGCCGCTCCTCGCCTGAGCGATCTGGCGGCGCCCGGCGAGCCCGCACGGGCGTACGTCAGCGAAGCGCGGCGCTGTGCGCTGCACGGCCGCCGGGGACGGCCCTGCTCACCCGAGGATGCGGCGCAGCGCCTCCTCGAGCTCCCCCTCGGTGACGAACGACTCGTAACGCTCGGCGACGCGCCCGTGGCCGTCGATCACGAACGTCCACTCGTCCGTCGGGACCCCCCACTCGGCGAGGATTGTGGTGCGCACCGCGCGCGCGAGGTCGCCCCGGATCTCGTGGGGGTTCTCGTAGAGGTCGACGTGGATGAAGTTCGCGCGATCCGCGTAGCGCCGGCGCAGCTCGCTCAGCACCTCGACCTGCGGGCCGCACAGCTCGTTCGTGCAGAAGGCCGGGCTCGCGAAGACGAGCACGAGCGGCCGCCGCTCCGCGAGCGCGGCCGCGATCGACTTCTCGTAGAGCGCTGGGTCGGGCTCGCTGCCCGTGCTCAGCTCGGCGATCGAGCGGACGTCGGCGAGCGTGCGGCTGCGGGACGCCGGCGCCTGGGCGCCGACCGGCACCGCCCGCGTGCGCTCGGCGACTACGAAGGCGAACGCCGTGGTCGCGACGGAGCCGTCGGGCCGCGGGACGAACACCTCGAGCCCCCACGTGCCGGGCCGGTCGAACGCGAGGCGAAGCGTGTACATCCCCCGCGTGCCGTAGGGGAACGGGAAAAAGCGCGCCGCTCCGCTCGCGCGCCGCCCCTCCCGCCGCCCTCTCGGCCCGTCCGGGAAGTAGTAGCTGTCGACCCGGAGCACCGGGAGCGAGATCAGCCCCTGGTCGTCGCTCATCACCCAGCCGACGCGATGCTCGCCCGGCGCGAGATCGGGCGTGCCGAAGATCGTGCGGATCCCGGTCGCCTGGTCGCGAAACACCGGATAGCCCGCCCCGAAGCGCAGCGCCGGCGTGGCGGTCGCGGCCAGCTCCGCGCCGCCGTCGTCGCCGCAGCCGGCCGCGAGCGCGGCGAGGAGCGCGAGCACCGCCACGACCGCGAGTGCCCGGCGCATCAGGCGCCGCCCTCGTAGTTGCCGAACGTCACCGCGTACATCGAGAACCCCTCGGCGTCCGAGCGCAGCCGGAGCTCACGGTCGCCGGTCGCCCGCAGCTCTACCACCGCGTACATCCGCGGCTCCGTGACCCGCACGAGGCTCCGTCCCCGCTCGTCGAAGAACACGTCCGCGCCGGCCTGCTCGCGCGTGAGCTGCTTGCCGTCGAGCTCCACGTACACATCGTACGGACGGCCCATCGCCGGGTGCATCACCACGTTCACGCTGCGCGCCTGGAAGCGGAAGACGATGTAGTCCTCGAGCTCCCGCGTCTCGCGCGCGTGCACGACGGCCTCGCGTTCGTTGCGCCAGACGCCCTCGAGGTACCAGCGATGGTGCTGGCGCACCCCCTCGTCGCGGTACGTCGCGTTGCGGTCCGGGCCCAGGTAGTACTCCTCCTGCCCCGCGTAGAGGCCGCTGCGCAGGTAGTTGCGCCCGTAGCCGCCGTAGAGCTCGCGCGTGATCGAGCGCGCCTTCGGGTCGACCCTCGGCGGCGTCGGGCCGCCGGGCGCGACCCCGCTCAGGTCCCACCCGTTGTCGACGAGCGCGTCTCGGATCTGACGCTCGGTCGCGTCGTACTCGCCCTCGCCGAAGTGGACGAAGCGCACGAAGCCGTGGGGGTCGAGCAGGTACTTCGCCGGCCAGACGCGGTTGCGGAAGGCGCGCCACGTCTCCATCTCGTCGTCGTGCACGACCGCGTATCGGATGCCATCGCGCGCGACCGCCGCCGCCACGTTCTCCTCGCGCCTCTCGAAATCGAACTCCGGCGAGTGCACGCCGATGATCGTGAGCCCGCGCGAGCCGTACTTCTCGTGCCACGACTTGAGGAAGGGGAGCGTGCGCAGGCAGTTCACGCACGTGTACGTCCAGAAGTCGATCAGCACGACGCGGCGGTCCGCCGCGAGCCCGTCGAGCGTGAGCGGCGGGCTGTTGTACCAGCGGCCGAGGCCGCGCAGCTCGGGCCAGCGCTCACCGAGCTGCAGGCCGTCGCCCAGACCGTACGCGGCCGCGAAGTCCTCCGCCGGCGCGTCGGCGCGGTCGCCCGCGCCGACGCACGCGAGGGTGAGCGCGGCGGCGGCCGCGAGCACCAGTGCGCGGGCCGCCGTTCGTCGCATGCGTTCTCCGGGGATCGGGACGGGAGCGTGCCCCGATCGTACCCCGCAGCCACACGCGGACCGCGACGCTCACCCGTATGCTCCGCGCGGACGGGAGGCGCCCGATGGCGTTCGTGCTCACCGGCGGCCGCGTGTGGAACGGGCTCGCTGAGGCGTCCGCCGCCGCGGACGTCGCGGTGGCGGACGGGCTGATCGTGGAGCGCGCACCCGCGGACGCCCGCGAGATCGACGTGCGTGGGTGCACGGTGCTTCCGGGGCTGATCGAGGGCCACGCGCACCTCTGCTTCAACGCCGAGCCGGAGTGGCGGGCCGTCTACGACGCCGACACGCCCGCCCGCATGCTGCTGCGGATGGCCGCGCACGCCCGCGCGATGCTGCGCGCGGGGATCACGACGGTGCGCGACCTCGGGGCCCCGACCGCGCTCGCGGTCGAGCTGCGCGACGCCGCGCGTGCCGGGCTCGTGGAGTCGCCCGATCTCCTCGTGGCGGGGGCGCCCCTGACCACGACCGGCGGGCACTGCTGGTTCCTGGGCGGCGAGGCCGACGGGGAGCTCGCGGTGCGCGTGACGGTACGCGAGCGCGTCCGCGCGGGGGTCGACTGGATCAAGGTGATGGCCTCCGGCGGCAACATGACGCCCGGCTCGAACCCGATGCGCGCGCAGTACACGGTGGAGGAGGTGGCGGCCGCCGTCGAGGAGGCGCACCGGCTCGGGGTGCGCGTGGCCGCGCACTGCCACGGGGTCGAGGGCATCCGCGTCGCGGTCGCGGCGGGGGCGGACACGCTCGAGCACTGCTCGTTCCAGACGCCCGACGGCTCGGCGAAGGACGACGCCGTGATCGCGGAGATCGCGGCGAAGGGGCTGATCGTCTCGCCGACGGTGTCGGTCGGGCTCGCGCGGCAGGCGGGGACTGACCGCTGGCAGAGCCGGGCGGCGCTGCTGCGCGCTCTGTTCGCGGCCGGCTGCCGCGTCGTGATGAGCACCGACTGCGGGATCCCGAACGTGCCGCACGGGGCGCTCGCGGCCGGCATGCGCGCGCTCGCCGACGCTGGAGGGTGCTCGCCCGTCGAGGTGCTGCGCCTGGCGACGAGCACGTCCGCGGATCTGCTCGGGCTCCCGGACCGCGGGCGGATCGCGGCGGGCCGGCGCGCCGACCTGCTCGTGGTGGAGGGCGACCCCACCGTCGACCTCGGCGCGCTGGAGCGCGTGCGGGTCGTGATCGCGAACGGGCGCGTGGTGCACCGCAGCGGATAGCTCGCCTGTGCGCGCTCGTCCGGTCCGTCCCCGCGGTTGTGCGCGTGGAGACGAACGCAATGTTGACCCCCGGTGCGTCCCGGGACTCTGATCGGGCCGCGCGGGGCCGCTGCCGCCCCCGCTGCGGCTCGTCGCGTCGCGGCGCACGCTCGAACGGAGCGGTTCATGCCGACGTACGTGGTGCTGTACACGTTCACCGAGAAGGGGCGCGCGCATATCAAGGACACGGTTCGTCGCTCCGCCGAGATCCGCAAGGAGAACGAGGCGAAGGGATTCAAGGGGCTCGGCCACTACTGGACCCAGGGCGAGTTCGACCTGGTGTCCGTGGTGGAGGCGCCGAACGAGAACGCGATGCTCGCGGGGCTGTTCAACATCGCGCGGGCCGGCAACGTCGTGAGCCACACGTTGCGCGCGTTCACGGACGGAGAGATGACGAAGACCCTCGGCACCTAGGGCCGCCCGCGCCTGTGGGTGGAGCGTCGGGTCGGAGGCGACCGCATGCAGCTGAGCTACAGGCGCTGGGAGCGCCGCGACGCGACCGATCGGGGCGCGTTCGGCGCCCCCGCGCTGCGGTGGTGCCGCGCGCTGCGGCAGTTCAACCCGCGCGTCACCGACGCCCGCTACTGCTGGGTCGACGGCGGCAACACGACGGCCGTGCTCGTCGAGGGCGAGCCCGGGTTCAACGACCGCAACGCCGAGCCCGACACCGAGTTGATGCAGGCGACGTTCGGCATGTACGACCTCGCGCGCCGGATCCAGGACGAGCTCTGGACCGACGCGCGGGTCGGCGCGCGCGCGTGCGAGATCGCCGGCCGCCCGTCGGGCGTCCTGGTGCGCGAGGCGGCAGACCTCTGCCACGCGTGCGGCGGCTCCGGCCAGGGGACGACGACGGACGGCGGCGGCAGCAGCGAGAACGTCGTCTGCTCGGTGCGCGGAGGCACCGGGAGGATCCGTCCGGCGAGGCGCTGAGCCCTGCGTGGAAGTCGCGAGCGCACCGTCGGGTGCGCCCGCGATCGGCCTTCCCCCAGCGGGGTGACGAGGCGCGCCTCGCCTCGCGTGCGCTCGCGGGCGGGGCGAGGCTCGTCGTTGTTCGAGAGATCGGCCCCCGGTAGCATGGCGGTCCCCCGGCGAGATCCGCCGGCGTGCCGTGCCGAGGTAGCTCAGTCGGTAGAGCACGCGACTGAAAATCGCGGTGTCGCCAGTTCGATTCTGGCCCTCGGCACCAGATCTCACCACCCGCAGACGCCCCCCGGGCTCGGCGCCGCCGCTGCCGAAGGCGAAGGACCAGGCGAAGGTCGAGAAGGAGCTCGGCAAGGCGGCCGACGCGCTCGCCGCGGGCGACGCGGCAGCCGACGCGCTCGCCGCGGGCGACGCGGCAGCCGCCGCCGGCGACGGGGAGAAGGCGCTCAAGGAGTGCAGGAAGGCCTGGAAGCACGCCACGAAGGCGATGACGACCCAGGCCGGCGAGCCGGGTGACGATGACGACGACGAGGACGACGACTTGCCGGCGGGGCGGGGGGCCGCGCGCGGCCCCCCGCCACCAGCCACCCAGTCGCATGCGCGGGCCGGTCCCGACGGGGGCCGGCCCGCGCATGCCGGCGCCGGCACGGGCGCCGATGCCGCCGCGTTCCCTGTTTGCGCGGAGGGGGTCCCCTGCGTAGATTCACGCGGAACCGGGCGGCCGGCGCAAGCGCGAACGGGGTGGCCATGGGTGTGATCGTCGTCTCGGGCGCGCAGCCGGGCGCGGGCGCCACCACGGTCGCCGTCGGCATCGCGCACCGCCTGGCCTACGTGGGGCACGCCGTCCGCCTCGAGCGCCTCTCGGGCGACGAGCGCGCCGCCCACGACGCGGAGACCTTCGGTGCGCTCGAGATCGCTGAGTCGTCGGGACGCCCCGTCGACGCCGCGCAGGCGCCCCGCGACGGCGTCGTCGTGCTCGAGGCGCCCCCCGGCGCCGACGCCGCAGCGCTCGCCTCGCGGCTCGGCGCGAAGCTCGTGGCCGTGGGGCGCGAGGGCGGGGCCTTCCCCGCTGGCGCGACTGCCATCGCCAACCACGCACGCCGCACCGGGCCGCTCGCGCTGGCCGAGGATCGCCTGCTCGCCGGCCCCACCGTCGGCCGCCTCATCGAGGCGAGCCGCGCGCAGGTGCTCGCCCGGGGCGCCGAGGGCGACGACGCGGTCTGCGCCCACCTCGTGATCGGCGCGATCTCGCACGACCCCGACGAACCCTACTTCCGGCGCTTCCCGCGTTCGGCCGTGCTCACGCGCGCCGAGAAGGTCGACATCGTGCTCGCCGCGATGCGCGTCGACCCCGTCTGCGTGATCCTCACCGGCGGCGGCGAGCCGAGCCCCTACGTGATCGACCGCGTCGTCGCCGCGCGCCGCACGACGCTGCTGCTCGCCCCGGAGGGCACCGTGGAGACGATGCGCGACATCGAAGGCACCTTCGGCTCCGTCCCGTTCCGGGGGGAGGCGAAGGTCGAGCGCATCGGGGAGCTCATGCGCGAGGTGCTCGACGACGCGATGGTGGCGGCGCCTGACGGTCAGACGTACGAGGACGCGATCTGGCTGAGGGTTGTCACAGGAGCACTCGGCCCGAGGTAGGCTCTTCGCGCGTGGTCCTGCCGGCGTACCCGCGCCCGCGCCGTCGCGCTGATCCTCGGGATCTCGGCCCGGCTCCCGCGACCGCAGCCGCGGCCCGGCCGTCGTCGCCCCCAACGCCGCGGCGTCAGTCCGTCGGGCGAGCGTTCCGCTCGTCGAAGCTCGCGGCGAGCATCCGCAGGTAGCCGTCGATCGTGCGCGTGTACCCGAGCACGAAGCGGCTGAAGAACCGGAACAGCGGCGCGTAGACCTCGCCGTCCTCGGTGACGGCGACCTCCGTGACGCCGTCGTGGTCCGAGAGCGCGATCGTCCACCGGCCGCCGAACGGCGTCCCGCCCGGGACGATGCGGCGCACGAGACGCTCGGGCGGCTCCGCCTCGAGCGTCTCGAGGGTCATCGTCTCCCGCCCGCTCTCGACCCACGTCGGGTGGCCGTCCCGATCATCGACCCGTATCGCCGAGCGGAGGTCGCGCCGCCACCGGGGCTGCCGTTCGAGGTCCGCGACGCGCGCCCATACCTCTGCGCGCGGGCGCGCGATCGCGATCCGCCGCGTCACGTGGTGGTCGCGCGGCAGCAGCGCGCCGATCGCGATCGGCAGCGTGAGCACGAGCGCCACCAGCACGAGGACGACGGGCCACGTGGATGGCATCGCGGAACCTCCCCCCGGGCGCTCGCGCGCTCACGCTCCGCGAGGATCGGTGCAACACAGTATCCTCGACGCCATGGACCTCACCTCCGGCTTCGTCCTCGGTCGCATCCGCGGCATCGCGATCCGCGTCCACTGGTCGTGGATCCTGATCTTCGTCCTCGTCTCCTGGTCGCTGGCCGAGGGCATCTTCGTCGACCTGCTCCCAGGGTGGACGGAGACGCAGCGGTGGAATGCGGCGGTCCTCACCGCGCTCGTCTTCTTCGTCTCCGTACTGCTGCACGAGCTCTCGCACGCGTTCGTCGCGCAGTCGCTCGGGATGGCCGTGCCGTCGATCACGCTCTTCATCTTCGGCGGCGTTTCACAGCTCGCGAACGAGATGAAGACGGCCGGTCAGGAGTTCCGCGTCGCGATCGCCGGCCCGCTCATGTCCTGGGCGCTCGCGGCGCTGTTCGGGCTGGCGTGGCTCTTCCTCGGCGGCGGCATTGCGACGATCGCGGTGTACCTGGCGTGGATCAACTTTGTGCTGGGCGCCTTCAACCTGTTGCCGGGCTTCCCTGTCGACGGCGGGCGGGTCTTCCGCTCGATCGTGTGGTCGCGGACCCACAGCCTCGTGCGCGCCACGCGCATCGCCTCCCGCGTCGGCACGGGGATCGCGTGGGTGATGATCGCGATCGGCGTGGTCACGGTGCTCACAGTGAGCCTGTTCGGGCTCTGGTACGTGCTGATCGGCCTCTTCCTGAAGTCCGCCTCGGAGGGTGCCTACCAGCAGATGATCGTGGAGCGAGCGCTCGAGCACATCCACGCCGGCGACGTGATGCGCGCGCCGCCGGAGCCGGTGGGCGAGGAGTGGCCGCTGCAACGCATCGTCGACGAGCGCGTCCTCCAGCACGCCGAGCGCTGCGTGCTCGCCTCCTGCGACGGCGCGACCACTGGTCCGCGACCGCCGCGCGCGAGGCGATGGTCCCCGCGGACCAGGTGGTCGTGGTCGCGCCTGACGCCACCGTCCTGGACGCGATGAAGCTCATGCAGCAGCACGACATCCACCAGGTGCCCGTGCTCGAGCACGGCCGCCTCGTCGGCCTGCTCACCCGCGCCGACGTGCTGCGTCAGCTCGAGCTGCGCGCGCTCTTCGCGGGCCTCGCGGGCGGCGCCAACCGGCGCTAGACGGCTCCATCGCCCGACCTTCGCCGCGGGGTCTACGAGGCCGCGCTGAGCGGCGCGAACGAGAGCAGGAGCCGCTTCACCCCCTGCCCCTCGAACGCCACCGTGACCTGCTGGTCCCCCGGGACGATCGCGCACGCCACGACGACGCCGGTCCCGAACCGCTCGTGCACCACGCGGTCCCCGGGCCGGAACGCGGGGTGCTCGGCGTCGACCTCGGCGCGCTCGCGCCCTGCGGCGGCGCGCAGACGGCGCGGGTCGAGCCCCTCCTGCGGCCTCGGCGCCCCGACCGGCGAGGCGATCTCATCCGCGGGCAGGTCCCCGAGGAAGCGCGACGCGGGGTTCGCGCGCAGGTTGCCGTACTGGAAGCGCCGCCGTGCGCGCGTCATGTAGAGCCGCTCCCGCGCCCGCGTCATCCCCACATAGCAGACGCGCCGCTCCTCCTCCATCTGCGAGGCGTCGTCGAGCGCGCGCAGGTGCGGCAGCAGCCCCTCCTCGAGCCCGGCGAGGAAGACGACCGGGAACTCGAGCCCCTTCGCCGCGTGCAGCGTGATCAGCGTGACCGCGTCGGGCTGGTCGGCGGCGGGGTCGTCGATGTCGGAGACGAGCGCGACTTCCTCGAGGAAGGCCGCGAGCGATGAGTCACCCTCCAGCTCGCCGTACTGGGCGGCGACCGAGCGCAGCTCCTGCACGTTCTCCCAGCGCACCTCGGCGTGCGCGCCGTCCGTCTGTTCGAGGTGCTCACGGTAGCGCGTCTCTGCGAGCACACGGTCGAGCACGTCCGCCGCCGAGAGCGTGCCGCGCTCGCCCGCGAGCCCGTCGACCAGCGCGACGAACGCCGCCAGCGACTGCCGGATGTCGCCGCGCAGCTGCGGGACGCCGGGCTCCGCGTCGCCGCGCGCCGCCCGCGTCGCGGCGGCGAGCGGCGAGATCCCGAGCTCGCCCGCGGCGCGCAGCACCTCGCCCACGGTCTTCGCGCCGATCCCGCGCACCGGCACGTTCGCGACGCGCTCGAAGGCGAGCGAGTCGAACTCGTTGTGCACGAGCCGCAGGTACGCGACCAGGTCGCGCACCTCGCGGCGATCGTAGAACCGCGTGCCGCCCACGATCCGGTAGCGGATCCCCTGCTGGATGAACGCCTCCTCGATCGCGCGGGACTGCGCGTTCGTGCGGTACATCACCGCGAAGTCCACCGGACGGCGCTCCTCTGTGCGCGAGAGCCGGCGGATCTCGGAGGCGACGAAGAGCCCCTCGTCCTCGCCGTCCATCGCCTCGTGCACGATCACCGGCTCGCCGTCGGGGTTGGCCGTCCACAGTTCCTTCGCGGGCCGTCCCTCCGCGCGCTCGATCACCGCGTGAGACGCGCGCAGGATGTGGCCGGTCGAGCGGTAGTTCTGCTCGAGCAGCACCACCGTCGCGCCGGGGAAGTCGCGCTCGAAGTTGAGGATGTTGCGGATATCGGCGGCGCGCCAGGAGTAGATCGACTGGTCCGGGTCCCCGACGACCGTGAGGTTGCCGTGCACCGACACGAGCGCGCGTGCGAGCTGGTACTGGACGACGTTCGTGTCCTGGAACTCGTCGACGAGCGTGTGCAGGTAGCGGCCCGCGTAGCGCTCCTGGATCGTGAGGTCCTGCTCGAAGATGCGCAGCACGTCCCCGAGCAGGTCGTCGAAGTCGACGGCCCCGTTGCGCGTGAGTGCGGCCTCGTACTGTTCGAAGACGCGCGCGACGATCTCCTCGAAGTAGTTGCCAACCTCGCGGTTGTACGCGGCGGCGTCGCGCCGCTCGTTCTTCGCCGCGGAGATCGCGGAGAGCACGGCGCGCGGCGGGAAGCGCCGCGGGTCGATGTGCTGCTCGGACTGGATGAGCTTGACGAGGGCGGCCTGGTCGTCGCTGTCGTAGATCGCGAAGTCGGACGGGAGGCCGATCGCGGGCCCCTCGCGGCGGAGGATGCGCGCGCAGATCGCGTGGAAGGTGCCCATCGAAAGCTCGAGGGCGCGCTCACCGAGCAGCCCCTCGACGCGCTCCCGCATCTCGCGCGCCGCCTTGTTCGTGAACGTCACGGCGACGATCCGCCAGGGTGGGATGCCGCGCTCCTGGAACAGGTGCGCGATGCGGTGGGCAATCACGCGTGTCTTGCCCGAACCCGGCCCCGCGAGGATCATCAGCGGACCGCCCGGCACCTCCACGGCTCGGCGCTGGGCCTCGTTCAGGACGTCGTGGAGGGTGGTCATCGAGGGGATTGTAAGCGGGCCGCCCCCTGCAGGCCCCGCGGCGCCTCCGGCACAGGGGCGGCGCGTGTTAGCCTGATCCTCACCCGTTCGTACCGGAGGACCACGTGGATCTGTTCGGTCTGCCGGGAGGCGACATCACCGGGACACTCAAGGTCGTCGGTGGGCTCGTCTTCGGCTACGTCTTCATCCTCTGGGTGGCCTCCGTGCTCTGGGTCTACAAGGACATCCGGTCGCGCACCCGGGACCCGCTCTCGCAGCTGATCGCCGTCAGCATCTCGGTGGTCTTCCCGCTCATCGGGCTGCCCGTCTACCTGGTGCTGCGCCCGTCGGAGACGCTCAACGAGGCGTACGTGCGCCAGCTCGAGCAGGAGGCGATCCTCTCGGACCTGCACTCGATCAGCGCCTGCCCGAACTGTCGCCGCCCGGTGCAGGACGACTTCCAGGTGTGCGCCCACTGCGCGACGCCGCTCCGCCAGGCCTGCGTGCGCTGCGGCAAGCTCCTGCAGTTCTCGTGGCGGCATTGCCCGTACTGCGCCAACCCGCGCGAGGTCGCCCGCGCGCAGCGCGCGACCG
>VGNK01000035.1 GCA_016866055.1 Chloroflexota bacterium
CGCGGGGAGCGCACGCAGGTCCGCATCCGCGAGGTGGCGCCAGAAGTGCTCGTCGATCCCACGACGGTGCGCCGGCCAGGCGCGAAGCAACCGCTCGCGCCCCGCGCCGGTGAGGTGTACGTGCACCACCCGCCGATCGGCAAATCTATGAATACGCAATCATTGTATGAGCAATGATTGAACGGAGGACCCGATAGACGTCGAGCCCCCCTGACGCTGCGAGCCTGGCTCATCACGGAAGGAGAGGAGCCGTGAACAAGGCGAGCAAACGAATCGCAGGACGGACGGCGCGTGCGGTGGCAGAGCCGGCGGTCTGCCCGCTGCCGCGGATGCAGATCTCGACCGACTTCTGGGCGTCCAAGACGCTGGCCGCCGCGCACGACCTCGACATCTTCACGCACATCGCCGACGCGGGCAGGGCCACCGCCGAGAGCCTGGCGCGGGCGCTCAGGGTCGCGCTCCGTCCCGCCGAGATGCTCCTCACCGGCTGCGCGTCGCTCGGGCTGCTCGAGCGGCGTGGCGACCGGTACGCGAACAGCGCGGTGGCGGACGCGTTCCTCGTCCGCGGCCGCCCCTACTACTTCGATGGCGGGATCGAGATGCTGGATCGGCGGCTCTACCCCTGGTGGGGGAATCTCACCGGGGCCATCCACGCGAACCGCCCGACCACCTGGGATCCCGATCGTCAGGGGTCGCTCTTCGAGGGCGAGGGCCCGGTGATGCTCGCGGTGTTCTGGGAGGCCATGCACTCCTTGTCGACGTTCACGGCACGCGTGCTGGGCGAGGCCGTCGACCTCAGCAGCTACCGCCGACTGCGCGACGTGGGCGGGGGATCGGCCGCCTACGACGTCGAGCTCTACCGCCGCTACCCGCAGCTCACCGCGACCGTCTACGACCTGCCCTTCGTCGAGGACATCGCGGCACGCAAGATCGCCGACGCGGGCCTCTCGGGGCGCATCCAGACCGTCGCAGGCGACTTCTTCGCCGACGCGTCGCTCCCCGCGGGTCACGATGTGATCCTGCTCTCCATGATCCTGCACGACTGGCGCGAGGAGCGGTGCCGGGAGATCCTGCGGAAGTGCTACGCGGCGCTGCCGGGCGGCGGCGCGCTCATCGTCAGCGAGCTCCTCGTCAACGACGAGAAGACCGGGCCGGCGCCGGCGGCGCTGATGAGCCTGCACATCCTGATCGAGACCGAGGGGAGGAACTACGCGTCGCCGGAGTACGGTGGCGGCTGCGCGAGGCCGGCTTCGTCGACGCGCACACGGTGTGGTTCGACGCGCCGGGTGCGAACGGGGCGGTCGTCGCACGCAAGGCCTGATGCGCCGCGGGTTCGTCGTTCGGCTCGCTCCGCACGGTCTGGCGCTGGACACCGCGCACCCGGCGCCAGCGCCGACGGTACCCACGCGCGCTGATATCCTCGGCCCATGCTCGACCGTCTCGCCGAGATCGAGGCCCGCTACGAGGAGCTGACGCGCCTCCTCGCGGACCGCGAGGTGATCGCGGACCATCGACGGCTCGAGGACGTGGCGCGCGAGCGCTCCGGCCTCGAGGCCGTGGTGAACCTCTACCGCCGCTACCAGGAGACGCGCGCCGCCCTCGAAGAGGCGCGCGCCGTCCTCCGCGACGGCGACGCCGAGATGCGCGAGCTCGGGCAGGAGGAGGTCGCGCGCCTGGAGCCCGCGCTCGAGTCGCTCGAGCAGGACCTGCGCTTGGCGCTGATCCCGCGCGACCCGGCCGACGAGCGCGACGTGATCGTCGAGATCCGCTCCGGCACCGGAGGTGAGGAGGCGGCGCTGTTCGCGGCCGACCTCTTCCGCATGTACCAGCGCTACGCCGAGCGCCACGGCTGGCGCACGGAGATCCTGAACACCTCCGCGGCCGCGGGCGGCGGCTTCAAGGAGATCGTCTTCGAGGTCCACGGGCACGGCGCCTACTCGCGGCTGAAGTACGAGTCGGGCGTGCACCGCGTGCAGCGCGTCCCCGAGACCGAGTCGCAGGGGCGCATCCACACCTCGACGGCGACGGTCGCGGTGCTGCCCGAGGTCGACGAGGTCGACGTCCACATCGACTGGAACGACGTGCGCGTCGACATCTTCCACTCCGGCGGTGCCGGCGGGCAGAACGTCAACAAGGTCGCGACGGCGGTACGCATGACGCACGCGCCGACGGGCATCGTCGTGACCTGCCAGGACGAGCGCTCGCAGGCGAAGAACCGCGCGAAGGCTGAGGCCGTGCTGCGCGCGCGGCTCTACGAGATCGAGCGGCAGAAGCAGGCTGCCGAGGAGGCCGAGGCGCGTCGCTCGCAGGTCGGCACCGGCGAGCGCGCAGAGAAGATCCGCACCTACAACTACCCGCAGGACCGCATCACCGATCATCGCGTGAACCTCACGGTGCACGGGATGCCGCGGGTCATGGACGGCGAGATCGACGCGCTGATCGAGGCCGTGAGCGCCGACGAGCAGGCGCGCGCGCTCGCCGCCACGGCCTGACGCCGCGCGCCGGGCTCGGCGGCGGCACCGGCGTACGATCCCCCGCGATGGTCGAGCCGCTCGTCACGAGCACCGCGAACCGCCGCGTACGCGAGATCCGCGCGCTGCGCCAGCGCAAGCACCGAGAGCACGCGGGGCTCTGCTACGTCGAGGGCATCCGCGCGGTGGGTGAGGCGCTCGGCTCGGGGGCGAGCATCGAGACGCTCGTCGTGTCGCCGGAGCTGCTCACCAGCGACTTCGCGCGCGGGCTCGTCCGGCGGGCGCGCGCGCAGCGCGTCTCGATCCTGGAGGTGTCGCCCGCGGTCTTCGCCTCGCTCTCCGAGCGCGACGGCCCGCAGGGGCTCGCTGCCGCCGTCCGCCAGCGCTGGGAGCGGCTCGACGCGATCGCGGTCGCACCCGGAGAGACCTGGGTGGCGGTCGACGGGATCGCCGACCCGGGCAACCTCGGCACGATCCTGCGCACGTGCGACGCGAGCGGGGCCGCCGGCGCCGTCGTGCTCGGCGACGCCACGGACCCGTACGACCCGGCCGCGGTGCGCGCGAGCATGGGCGCCGTGTTCACCCGCCGCCTCTCACGAGCGTCGTTCCGCGAGCTCGTCGATTGGGTGCGCGCCACCGGGGCTCGGCTCGTCGGGAGCGCGGAGGGCGGCGGTCACGATTACCGCGACGCCGACTACGGCGAGGCGACGGTGCTCCTGCTCGGGAGCGAGCGCGAGGGGCTCTCGGCGGCCCAGCGCGAGGCGTGCGACGAGCTCGTGCGCATCCCGATGCTCGGCACGGCGAGCTCGCTGAACGTCGCGGTCGCCGCCGGGGTGCTGCTCTACGAGGTACTGCGCCGGCGCGAGCGGCGCGCGGACGCATGACGCGGCCCGCCGACCGCCCGGCGCCGACGCTGCGCGCGCGGCTCCAGGCCGCATCCCAGCGGCTGCTCGGGGCGCACTGCGCCGATGACCTCGATGATGCGCGGTTGCAGGCCGAGCTGCTGTACGGCGAGGCGGCCGGGCTCGACCGCGCGCGCGTGATCGCCGCCGGGGGCGGCGCGGCGGACCCGACGGCGCTGGAGCGCCTGGAGGCGCTCCTCCTCCGCCGCCTCGGCCACGAGCCGCTCGCCTACATCCTCGGCTGGCGCGAGTTCTACGGGCTGCGGTTCGAGGTGGGCCCGGGCTGCCTGGTGCCGCGTCCCGAGACCGAGACGCTCGTCGAGGCGGGGCTCGCGGCGATCCGCGAGCACCCGAGCGCGCGGCGCGTCGTGCGCGTCGCCGACGTCGGCACCGGTTCCGGCGCCGTCGCGCTCGCGGTCGCGCGGCACGCCCTCATCGCGAAGGTCATCGCGGTCGACGTCTCCACCGGGGCGCTCGCCTGGGCGGCGCGGAACCGCAGGCGCCTCGGCCCGATGGAGCGGGTCGTGCTGCTCGCGGGCGACCTGCTCGAGCCGATCGCCGAGCCGCTCGACGTCGTGCTGGCGAACCTCCCCTACATCCCAACCGAGGAGTTCGAGGCGCTCCCCGACGAGATCCGCGCCTCCGAGCCCCGGCTCGCCGTCGACGGCGGCGAGGACGGGCTTGATCCGTTCCGTCGCTTCGCGAGCCAGTTGCCGGAGCACCTGGCGGACGGCCCGGTCGCCGTGCTGATGGAGGTCGGCGCCGGGCAGGCGGGGACCGTCACCGACCTGATCGTCGACGCGGTCGGGCGACCCGAGACGACAACCGCGGTGCATCGGGACCTGCGCGGAAGCCGCCGCGTCGTCGAGGTGCGCGCGGGTTACCCGCCGGGCGCCGGTGCGGCCCCGGGGGGCTGAGCCGGCGAGCGCGTCTCCGGCGGCCGCGGGTACGGCGTCGCGAGGATCACGCCGGCGGCGAGCACATAGGTCGCCACGAACACCACGAACGCCCTCTGGTACGAGCCGCCGAAGTCGAAGCTCGCGCCCGCGAAGACCGGGCCCGCGGCGCTCGAGATGATCGTGAAGGGCTGCGCAACCGAGCGCACGGTGCCCAGCGTGAGGCGCCCGAAGTAGTTCGCCCACACGAGTTCCTGCACGGCGATCACGCCGCCGATGCCGAGGCCGAAGACGGTGATCGCGAAGTACATCGATCCGGCGCCGTCGATCGCGAGGATGAGGGCGATCCCCGCGGCCATGAGCAGGAACTCGCTCGCGGCGCAGAGCCGCGTCGGAAAGCGCTCGAGCGCGAGCCCCCACAGCGGCTTCGAGAGGAGGCCGGTGGCCCCGATCATGCTGAACCCGGCGGCCGCGGCGGCAGGGGAGAAGCCGCGGTCCGTGAGGTACGGGACGAGGTGCAGGAGGATCGCGCCGAGTCCGGTGCTCGCGAGGCCGAAGGTGAGGATGAGCAGCCAGAGCGCGGGCGTGCGCGCGGCCTGCGCGCGCGTCCAGCGCGCGTCGCCCGCCTCGTAGACGCGCCGCCGCACCTCGCGCGCCGCCGGCCCGCCGTCGGGCACGAGCTCGTAGTCCTCGGGGCGGCGTCTCATCACGAGCGCGGCGAGCGGGATCACGAGCGCCCACGTGAGCACGCCGATCACCCCCCACGCCGAGCGCCAGCCCAGCACCTCGATCAGGCGCGTCGACAGCGGCGGCAGCACGAGCGCGGCGACCGAGATCCCCATCGCGCTGATCGCGATCGCGCGACCGCGCATCCGAACGAACCAGTTCGAGAGCGCGACGTTCACGACGAGCGCGCCCATGCCCACGTTGCCGACCGTGATCAGCGCGCCACGCACGGCGTAGTACTGCCAGAGCTCCTGCACCACGCCGAGCAAGATGAACCCGACCCCGCTGACCACCGCGCCGATCACCATCAGCGCGCGCGCGCCGCGTCGGTCGAGCGTCGGTCCGATCGCGACGCCGAGGAACCCGGTCACCACCGTGCCGACGGTCTGCCCGAGGGAGATGTCGGTGCGCGTCCAGCCGAGTTCCGCGGTCATCGGCTTCAGGAAGACGCCCATCGTGTACGCGGAGACGCCCGACGACATCATCGAGGCGACGAAGGCGACCGCCACGATGTACCACCCGTAGTAGAGGGGACGGCCGCCGATGGTCGTGGGGAGCGGCAGCCGCGGGCCGGCGACGGCTGCCTCCGACGGTTCGGCGGGCGGAGCGGACACGCGCTCTCCCCTCAGATCGCCACGATCGTACGCGGCGGACGGCCGCGCCGACCACGAGCGCCCCCAACTCGACCAG
This sequence comes from Chloroflexota bacterium, assembly GCA_016866055.1. Lineage (GTDB taxonomy): Bacteria > Chloroflexota > Dehalococcoidia > UBA2979 > UBA2979 > VGNK01. The sequence continues at coordinate 5,686 of VGNK01000035.1, forward strand.
CGCCCGGCGACGGGCGCCGCCTCGCGCACGTCCGCCCGCGGACGCCTGCGCACGCCCGCACCTCGCGCCGCCCGCTCGCCCCGTGCCCCTCGAGAGGGGCCTCCCGACTCTACGCCTGCGCTGCGAACGCCCGCGCCACGTCGATCGCGCGTGCGAACTCCACGTGCTCGAAGCGCCGCATCTGGTCGATCAGCCGCTCGAGCATCGAGAGCCGCCCGGCGCGGCCGCTGATCCACGGGTGGAGCGTGAGCGTGTAGGCGCGGCCGCGCATGTAGATCTCTTCGAACGCCGAGAACCAGGTGTCGAACACCTGCGCGGGGCTCGCCATGACCTCGGTGCGACCGGTCGCGGGGTTGAACGGGTAGTACGGCGCATCGTCGAGCGACCAGTGCACGGGGATCTCAACGAGTCGCCGCCCGTCGCCCGCGTCGACCATGTACGGCGCGTCGTCACCCATCAGGCTCGAGTCGTAGACGAAGCCGCGGTCCGCCAGCAGCCTGAGCGAGCGCGGGCTCAGCTCCCACGACGGAGAGCGGTAGCCGAGCGGGCGTTCCCCGGTGAGCCGCTCGAGAATCTCGCTCCCCCGGTCGAGCACGTTCGCCTCTTCGTCGCCTTCGAGCGTCGCCGGCGGCTCGTGCAGGTACCCGTGGTGCGCGATCTCGTGGCCGGCGGCGTGGATCTGCTCGACCGCGCCCGGCCACCGCTCGGCGACCCAGCCGGGGATGTAGAAGGAGGCGTGGATCGCGCGCTCCGCGAGCAGCGCGAGAATGCGGGGGAGCGCGACCGTGGGCCCGAACTCCCCCATCGAGCGCGCCGAGGGCATGTGCTCCACCTGCGGGTTGCGCCGGATCATCGCGGAGGGCCCGTCGACATCGAAGCCGAGCATCACGACGCAGCGCGTCTCGCCCGGCCAGATGCCGGCCATCAAGCAGCCTCTGGACCGGGAGCGAGCCCGCGTCGGGCGCCGGACGTGTGGACGCGCAACGTCAGGCGGGGCGGAACTTCGGCAGCGAGATCTGCGGCGTCACGTCGTCGAACGTCACGGCGACACACATGTCGACGCGCGCGTCCTCCGGCGCACAGTCAACGAGGTTCGAGACCATGCGCGGCCCCTCGTCGAGCTGCACGACCGCGTAGACGTACGGGATCCGCGACTGGAAGCGTGGATCGCCCGGCTGGTTCACGACGGTGTGGCTGTACAGCCGGCCGCGCCCGCTCACCGCGACCCACTCGAGCTCCCCCGAGAGACACACGGGGCAGTACTCGCGCGGGTAGAAGAAGAGGTGGCTGCCCGGCCGGCAGCGCTGCACGACGAGCTCGTGCCGCCTGGCGGCATCCCAGAAGGGCTGGGTCAACGCGTTCGGCTCGGGGACCGGAAGGCCGTAGCTCTGCGTGGTCATCGTCGCGCCTGCCCTCATCTGCTGCCGGACGGGATCTAGGTCGTCTGGTCCTTCCCGAGAACCAGTGAGCACATCTCGCTCAGGATGCCCCCTCAGCCGTTGACGAAGCAGTAGTCGAGGTCGCGGACCTGGCGCTCGCCTCCTCGTCCCATCATCTGACGCACCGACTCCACGACGTGGGACATCCCGCCGGCGAGCCCGGGCTGGCCGAACGAGAGCTGGCCGCCGTGGGTGTTGAGCGGCAGGGTCCCGCGGTAGGTGACGTCGGTGCTCTCGATGAACGCGCCGCCCTCGCCCTTCGGGGCGAAGCCGGCGTCCTCGAGGCAGATGATCACGGTGATCGTGTAGCAGTCGTAGATCGAGAGCATGTCCATGTCGCGCGGGCCGAGTTCGGCCATCGCGAAGGCGCGCCTGGCGGAGACCGCGACCGGGGAAGTGGTCATCGTCGGGGCGTACGGGATCGCGTCGTGATCCACGCACATGCCCGCGCCGAGGAGGTAGACCGGCGGGTGCGGGCTGTAGCGCGCGCGGTCCGCGGCGCTCACGATCACCGCCGCGGCCCCGCCGACCGGCATCACGCACTCGAGCAGCCGCAGCGGATCCGCGACGACGCGCGAGTTGAGCACGTCGTCCTTCGTGATCGGCTGGCCGTAGAAGACCGCGGCGGGGTTCGCCAGCGCGTTGAAGCGCTGCTGCACGGCGACCGCGGCGCGCTGCTCGTCGGTGGTGCCGAACTCGTACTTGTATCGCTGCGCGATCAGCGCGTAGCCGCCGTTCGCGGCCACGACGGGCCCGTACGGCGCGTCGAATTGCTGGCGACGGTAGTCGGGCGCACCGGGTCCGCCGCCGTGCTCGCCACCTGGCGCCGGCCCGCCCACGACGCAGAGCACGTTGCTCGCGAGCCCCGCGTGGATCGCGGCGGCAGCGGTGGCGATCGAGGTCGCGCCGGACGCGCCCATCATCTGCACGCCCGTCGAGTAGACGGGGCGAATGCCGAGGTAGTCGGCGAGCACGGTCGGGTTGCCGGTCGGGATCTCGGTGATGAGCCCGTCGACCTCGTCCTTGCGGAGCCCGGAGTCCGCGATGCACTCGCGCGCGGCCTGCGCCGCGAGGCCGAGGGCGGTGCGGCCGTCCATCCGGCGCTCCGGCTTCACCTCGCCGATGCCGATCAGCGCGACGGCGCCGCGCAGCGTCATGGGGTCCCCCAGTCAGGGTGCCATCGCACCCGTGAACGAGAGGGGAGATAGGCGGCGCAACCCGGCCTGTCAAGTTTCGGGGGTGCGCGCTCGCCGGGCGACCGCGCACGTCAGCCGGACTTGGTGCCCGCACCGGGTCGCCACCCTCAGGTGAGGCGGACCGCGGCGCTGAGCGCGCCGACGAGCAGCCAGTGCGCGACGATCGGTCCGGCGAGGCTGCCGTTCCGCGCCCGCAGGAAGCCGAGCACGACGCCGGCGACCCCGACCGCGGCGAGCGCGCCGACGTAGGCGAGAACGAAGAGCACCGGGCGGTCCGTGAGCACCACCGCGGCGAGCGTCTGCCACTGCACGACGATGTGCCAGAGCGCGAAGGCCGCCGAGGTCGCCGCGACTGCGCGCCCGCCCGTGAGCGTCCGCGCCCAGAGCGTGTGGAGGACGCCTCGGAAGATCACCTCCTCGGGGAGCGACGTCCGCACGAGGAAGGCGAGCCCGGCGACGGCGGCGCTCCCCGGGGTCGCGATCGCGTCGATCTCCTCGAGCACGAGCTCGATCCCGAACGCGCCGGCCAGCAACGCGAGGCCGAGGGCGGCCGCGACCGCCGCCGCGAGCGCGATCCCGAGCCCGATCGCCGCGCCGCGCAGGGCGCGCCCCGGGTCGCCCACGAGCTCGCGCCAGCGGCTCCCCGTCCTCCGCGCGAGCCACCAGGCGACCCCGGCCGCCACCAGGTTGACGGCGAGCCGCCCCCGCCGCCCGTGACCGGGGTAGCACGACGAGGTTCCCGCAGAGCACCGCCGTCAGCGTGACGGCGAGCGCCGCCGCGCGCCCGTCCGCCCGAGCGCGGGCGCTTATCGAGGCCGCGTGCCTATCATGGCCGCTCGCGGCTCGCGGCCGCGCGGTTGGGAGGCGTCGTGTGTCCACCGGGTAGGCGCCGAGGGTCCGTCGGCGCGATCATCTCGAACTGGCGCGACTACGACGCGCCGACGCTCGTGAAGCTCCGGCTTGCGCTCCGCAACTACTGGCTGCGCGTGCGACACCTGCAGAACTGCTGCGGGCACCAGGGCGAGCCCGGCTGCTGACAGGTCTGACCGGGCGCCCGTCGGGCGCCTCCGCACTCGCCCCGGCGCTAGATGCCGGCCGGGCGGGTCTGCGCCATCTGGTAGATCTTGCCCTCGGTCTTGATCGCGGGGGCGATCACCATCCGCGCGTCGTGGAACTCGCGGAGCGTCTGTGCGCCGCACGTCGCCATCGACGTGCGAAGCGCGCCCACGAGGTTCTCGGTGCCGTCCGTCTTCGAGGTAGGCCCGAAGAGCAGCTGCTCGACCGTGTGCGTCTGCCCCACGTGGACGCGCACGCCTCGCGGCAGCGTCGCGTGCGGGGTCGCCATGCCCCAGTGATAGCCGCGGCCGGGTGAGCCGACGCAGCCCGCGAACGGCGAGCCGATCATGACGGCGTCCGCTCCGGCGCAGATCGACTTCGAGACGTCGCCGCCGGTGCGGATCCCGCCGTCTGTGATGATCGGGACGTAGCGCCCCGTCTGCGCGTGGTAGACGTCGCGCGCATGCGCCGTCTCGAGCGTCGCGCTGACCTGCGGCATCCCGATCCCGAGCACCTCGCGGGAGGTACACGCCGCGCCCGGGCCGACGCCGATGAGCACGCCGTGGATGCCCGTCTCCATCAGCTCGAGCGTCGCCTGGAAATCCACGGTGTTGCCGACGAGGATCGGGACCGGCGCCATCTGCTGGACGAGTTCGTCGAGGCGCAGCCCCTTCAAGGAGCGCGAGACGTGGCGCGCCGTCGTGACGGTGGAGGCGACGACGAAGACGTCGACGCCCGCGTCACGCGCGATCGGGGCGAAGCGCTTGGTGTTCTGCGGCGTGCAAGCGACGGCGGCGACGCCGCCGCCGACCTTGATCTCCTCGACGCGTCGCGCGATGAGGTGCTCCTGGATCGGGGTGGCGTAGACGCGCTGGATGATACGGGTGGACTCATCGAGTGAGGCGGCGGCGATCTCGGAGAGCACCGAGTCCGCGTCCTCGTAGCGGGTCCACACGCCCTCGAGGTTGAGGACGCCCATCCCGCCCAGCTGCGACATCGTGATCGCGAAGGCGGGGTCGACCACCCCGTCCATCGATGCTGCGATGATCGGAACCGCGTACGCGCGCTCCCCGAGCACGAAGTTCGTGCTGACGAGCTCCGGGTTGGTCGTCACCGCCCCGGGCACGATCGCGACGTCATCGAAGCCGTACGCGTGCTCGAGGGTCTTGCGGGCCACCCCCGCCGCTGTCGCCGCTACCTGGGTCCGCGCGCTCGTTACCACTGCCCACCCCTATAACGCAGAGACCCCTCGCACCGAGGGGTCTCACACATGCCGACTCGCCCGAGGCGGGCGCGTGAAGAGCGGTACCGTCTGACCTCGCATGGCTTCCCCGCCAAGGTGCGCCCGGAGGATTTCCATCGATGGTAGGGGGGGCGCCGAGATAGGGTCAATCCGAACCGATCACGAGGCTGAACACATCACGTTCCGCCTTCGGGTCGCGTGGGACCTGCCGGGGGTGCGTGCTACGATCGCGCCGTGTCGCCCCCGGAGCCCTCGCACAGCGGGCGCGTCGAGACGCCGCGGGCGATCCTCGTCGCGGTCGCATGGCCGTACGCCAACAGCCCCCTCCACGCCGGACAGATCGCCGGCGCCTACCTCCCCGCCGACATCTTCACCCGCTACCAGCGGATGCGCGGGCAGCGGGTCCTGATGGTCTCCGGCTCCGACTCCCACGGCACGCCCGTCACCGTGCGCGCCGAGCAGGAGGGGGTGACCCCGAAGGAGATCTTCGAGCGCTTCCACCGAAGCTTCCTGGACACCTTCGAGCGCTTCGGCATCTCCTTCGACCTCTTCACCTCGACGGACACCGAGAACCACGTCGCGGTCGCGCAGGACATCTTCCTGCGCCTGCTCGAGCAGGACTTCCTCTACGAGGCCGAGCAGGAGCTGCTGTTCGACCCGGCGGTCGGGCGCTTCCTCCCGGACCGCTACGTCGAGGGGACCTGCCCGCGCTGCGGATACGAGGGCGCGCGTGGCGACCAGTGCGACAACTGCCAGTCGACGCTCGACGCGCTCGAGCTGATCGACCCGCGTTCCCGGCTCTCCGACGCCACACCCGAGCGGCGCTGGTCGTCGCACTTCTTCCTGAGGCTCTCGGCGTTCACCGAGCGGCTCGCCGAGTGGATGGAGCCCCGTGGACACTGGCGGCCCGCCGTGAGGAACTTCACGTTCGGCTGGCTGCGCGAGGGGCTTCGCGATCGCGCGATCACCCGCGACATCCTCTGGGGCGTGCCGATCCCGCTCGAGGGGTACGAACAGAAGCGGATCTACGTCTGGTTCGAGGCGGTGATCGGCTACCTCTCCGCGACCAAGGAGTGGGCGGCCTCGGAGCTGAACGAGAGCGGCGACGCGAACGCGTGGGAGCGCTGGTGGCGCGACCCCGAGGCCCGCGCCTTCTACTTCATCGGCAAGGACAACGTCCCGTTCCACACCGTGATCTGGCCGGCGATGCTGATGGGGTACGGCGGGCTCAACCTCCCGTACGATGTCCCGGCGAACCAGTACCTGACGATGTCTGGCGCGAAGGCATCGTCGAGTCGCAACTGGGCGCTCTGGATGCCCGACTACCTCTCGCGCCACGACCCGGACCCCTTACGCTACATGCTGACGGCGACGATGCCGGAGACGTCGGACTCCGACTTCACGTGGGTGGAGTTCGTTCGCCGCAACAACGACGAGTTGCTCGCGCGCTGGGGCAACCTCGTGAACCGCGTCGTGACCTTCGCGCGGCGCCACTTCGACGACCGCGTGCCCCAGCCCCCGGCCGCGCTCTCGCCGGAGTCCGAGGCGTTGCTCACCCGGGTCGACGAGGCGTTCGGGACGGTGGGCGACGCCTTCGAGGCGGTGCAGCTGCGGCGCGCGCTGACCGCCGCGATGGCAGTCGCGCAGGAAGCGAACCGCTACCTCGACGACCGCGCCCCCTGGGCGGCGATCCGCACCGACCGCGCGCACGCGGCCGACACGCTCTTCACCGCGCTGAACGCGATCAGCGGCATCGCATCGCTGCTGGCTCCGGTCCTGCCGTTCACCTCCGCGGAGGCGTGGCGCTTCGTCGGCCACGAGGCGGAGATCCAGGCGGCAGGCTGGCGGCGAACGCCCGTTGCGCCCGGGGCCGCGCTGCCGGAGCCGCGACCGCTCATTCGCAAGCTCGACGAGTCCATCATCGCCGACGAGGAAGCCCGCATCGGAGGGTAGCCCCGCGCGGCCGCGGCCGCGCCGTCGACGGAGGACGCGATGCCGGCCGGCTCCTCGATCGCACGCCTCCGACGGCTACGCGCGCCTGCCACGGGATGGCGCCCGCGATGAGCGCGCCGGATACGCCGCCGGGGATCGAGCCGCTCCCCGGCCTCGTCGACGCGCACGCGCACGCATGGTCGCGCGCGTTCGACGGCGATCGCGCTGTGATGCTCGCGCGCGCGTGGTCCGCGGGGCTCCGCTTGATCGTCGAGGTCGGCGTCGACGTGAGCACGAGCCTCGGCGCGCTCCAGCTCGCGCGGCGCGCGCCGCGCGTGGTCGCGGTCGCCGGGCTGCATCCCCACGAGGCGCGGCACCTGGAACGCGAGCGCGAGGCGCTGGCCGCCCTCGTGGGCGGCGGCGGGTTCGTCGGCATCGGCGAGATCGGGCTCGACTTCTACCGCAACTTCTCCCCGCCGGAGGCACAGTACGCGGCGTTCCGCTGGCAACTCGCCCTCGCGCGGGAGCACGCGCTGCCGGTCGTCGTCCACTCGCGGGCGGCCGACGCGGAGACGTTCGAGGTGCTCGAGGAATGGTCGCGACGGGTCGGCCGCTACCTGGGTCGCGAGCGTGAGATCGGGATGCTCCACTGCTTCGCGGGCGACGTCGCGCTCGCGGCCCGCTACGTCGAGCTCGGCTTCCTGATCTCGGTGCCGGGGACCGTCACCTATCCGTCGAACACGCGCGGACAGGAGGTCGCGTGTACCATTCCCCTCGAGGCCATGACGCTCGAGACGGACTGTCCGTACCTGACGCCCGTGCCGCGCCGAGGAGAGCGCAACGAGCCGGCATACGTCGCGCACACGGCGCGCTACGTCGCCGGGCTGCGCGGGATCGCCGCGGAGCGGGTCGCGCAGACGACCGGGCAGAACGCCCTCCGGCTGTTCGGGGTGCGGGCGCCAGAGCGCCCGGGGAGCAGGCGATGACGATCGCGACCACGCGCGACCCCGAACACGGCCTGATCGGCGGCGTCTGCGCGGGCATCGCCGCGCGCTACGAGTACCCGGTCGCGCGCGTGCGCGCCGTCACCGTCGCGCTCTCCGTCGTCACCGCGGGGCTCGGCGGCCTCGCCTACCTCGCAGCGTGGCGGCTGCTCCCGGCGGCGGGGGGCGGCGAGACGGACGGTGCCAGTGCGCCGGCCGGCCCCCTCGTCCCGAGCGGCCCGGTCGGCACGGTCGACCGCGTCCCGGACGTCGCCACGGCGCGAACCGAGGTTGCCCCGCGCACGGCGGCACCCGCGCCGCTCGGCGAGATCTACGGGCCGGTCGCCGCGGACCTCCCGCTCGTGCGCGACCAGATGCTCGCGATCGCCTCGAGCGTGGAGTTCGAGTTCCTGCGCAAGATGCTCACGCAGGCGCTCGCCGGCACGGGAAAGATGATGCGCCCGGCGATCGCGCTGCTCGGCGGCCGGCTCGGCGCCGGCTACCCGCTCGAGCGGCTCGTCCCGCTCGCGGCGAGCGTGGAGCTCCTGCACACCGCCACGCTCGTGCACGACGACGTAATCGACGAGGCGGCCGAGCGCCGCGGCAAGCCGACCTCGGCGGCGCTCTTCGGGAATGCCGCCGCGGTGATGCTCGGCGACTACATGTTCGCGCACGCCGCCGACTTCATCGCGCGCACCGACAACACCCTCGTCGTGCGCAAGTTCGCGCAGACCTTGATGATGATGGCGAAGGGCGAGCTGACGCAGGACATGACGGCGTTCGAATACTCGGAGGACGTGGCGCGCTACCTCGACCGCATCACCGGGAAGACCGCCTCGCTCTTCGGCACGGCCGCCGAGGGCGGGGCGATCGTGGGCGGGGCCACGCCCGCGCAGTGCGAGGCGATGCGGTTGTACGGGCTCCGGCTCGGCATCGCCTTCCAGATCGTCGACGACATCCTCGACTTCACCGGCGACCCCGAGGTGATGGGCAAGCCCGTCGGCTCCGACCTGCAGAGCGGGACGCTCACGCTGCCGGCGATCCTCTACATGCGTCGCAACCCCGAGAACAACCCCGTAAAGAAGGGGTTCGAGGGGATCCGCCCGCGGGCCAACTTCGAGCGGGCGATCCGCGAGATCCGGGAGTCCGACCTGCTCGAGCAGAGCATGGCGACGGCGCGCAACTTCGCCGCGGAGGCGAAGCAGGCGCTCGCTCCGCTCCCGCCCGGCGAGGTACGGACCACGCTCGAGTCGCTCGTCGACCACGTGCTCGCGCGCAAGAACTAGCAGCTAGCCGCGCTCTCCCGCCGCGTCCGCGATCGTGGCGGCGCTCGCGCCTGCGCGCCGCGCCGCCGCCACGAACCGCGCGCTCTTCAGCTCCCGCTCCACGACGTGGTGCATCACCTCGTGCATGACCTGCTCGAGGCGCGCCGCCAGCTCCGCGTCGAGGCGGATGCGAGCCGCCTCCTCGTAGGGAAGCGACTGGTATGCGCGGAGCACCCGCAGCACGCGCGCGTCGATGGGCGCCGCCCCGCCGGCGCCGCCGCGGCAGCGCTCGCAGACCACGCCCCCGGCCGTCGCGGACCAGGCTGCGCGGTCGGCGGGCACGGCGTCGCCGCAGGCAACGCACTGGCCCCACTCGGGACGGAAGCCGCTCGCGTCCAGCAGCGCGAGCTCGAAGACGCGCGTCGTGAGCTGCAGCCCGTCGCCGCGCGACAGCCGCGTGAGCGCGACGTGGAGCAGTCCGTAGGCGACGCCCGCGTCCACGTCCTCGAACGTGAGGCGGTCCGCGACCTCGACCAGGTACATCGCGCTGCTCAGCCGGTCGAGGTCCGCCCGCAGGGTGACGAAGGCGTCCAGCGTGTGCGCCTGCGTGACGATGTCCATCGAGCGGCCGTGCGCGAGCACAACCTCGGTGCGCGTGAGCGGCTCGAGGTGCCCGGCCATGCGGCTGCGCGCACGCAGCGCACCCTTCGCGACGACGTCGATCTTCCCACGCCCCGGGGTGAGCAGCGTGACGATACGATCCGCGTCGCCGAGGCGGCGGTGGCGGAGCACGATCGCCTCGGTCTTGGTGACGCGGGGGATGCGCGCCGGCATGGGTCCGATCGTACCGGCCGGAGCGTCGTCCGGCCCGCGCTCAGCGCCGCCGTCCGCCGCGCGGACCGCGCGGGCCACCCGGCCCGCCGCGCTTGAGCCGGTCGCTGAGCCGGACCGCGGAACCGAGCGCCGCGCCCCAGAGCAGGCTGCTCACGAGCGCGAGCGCCGGGTCGGCGAAGAGCAGCCCGATCCAGGCGAACCACAGGATCCCGATCAGGAAGCCGAACGCGACGCCCTTCCAGGCGCGGGAGAGGCCGTTCCACCAGGCGACGGGGTTGGGCATCAGCGAACCTCCTGACGGAACTCGAGCGCGCGCCCGAGCGTGACGTCGTCTGCGTACTCGAGGTCCGCTCCCGCGGGCAGCCCGCGCGCGAGCCTCGTCACGGTGATCCCGAGCGGACGCAGGAGGCGTCCAAGGTACATCGAGGTCGCCTCCCCCTCCAGGTTCGGATTCGTCGCCACGATCACCTCCGTGACGCCCGTGTCGACGTCGCGCAGCCGCGCGAGCAGCTCCTGGATCTTCAGGTCCTCCGGGCCGACGCCGTCGGCTGGCGAGATCACCCCGTGCAGCACGTGGTAGAGGCCGCGGAAGCCGCCGGTGCGCTCGATCGCGCGCACGTCGAGCGGCTCCTCGACGACGCAGATCACCGTGCGCTCGCGCGAGGCGTCGCCGCAGATGCGGCATGGCGACTCCGTGGTGAGGTCCTGGCAGCGCGCGCAGAGGACAACTGAGCGCTTCACCTCGAGCAGCGCGTCGGCGAGCTCCTGCGCCTCCTGCTGGGGCGCTCGCAGCACGTGGTAGGCGAGCCGCTGCGCGGACTTCGGGCCGATGCCCGGGAGGCGGTGAAAGGCCTCGACGAGCCGCGCGATCGGCGAGTCCGCGGCCGGGCGGCCCTGCGTGTTCACCGGGCGAGCTTACTCGTCGATCGGGACGGCGCCGAGCTTGCGCGCTTCGTCGACGAGGTGGCCGCCGCTGCTCTGGCGCGCGGGGGCCGGGGCGCCGCTCTGCAGCCGCTCCCAGTGCACCGGCCGCACGTCCAGCTCCCGCCCGGCGACGCGCGTGACCGCCTCGCGGATCGCTTGCATGACGCGCCCGTTCTCGGCATCGCGCACCATCTCCACGTGGTTGGGGAAGCGGAAGCCGAGCACGACGGTCTCGCCCTCGATCGCCTTCGGGTACGCGGTATTGAGGAGGGCGGCGGCGCGGAAGTGCAGCCGTCGCGCGTGATCGCGGATCTCGTCCCAGCGGGCGCGCAGCATGCGCAGCTCGTCGCTCTCCGGCACCTCGTCGGGCGGGACGAACGGCTCGCGGGAGGCGGGGGTGGGGGCGGCCGCGCGCGGCGCGGCCGGCGGCGGCGCGGGCGCGCGGC
>VGNK01000036.1 GCA_016866055.1 Chloroflexota bacterium
CGCGGCGCGCGCCGTCTCTTCGAGCGCGCTCTGCTCGCGCTACCCGCGCACCCCGCGCGGCGCCGCCGTCGTGCCGGCGCCGGGATCGAGCGCGCCTGATGGCGCGCATCGCGGTCGGCGCGCACGTCTCGTCCTCCGGCGGGATCTACGCGGCGATCGAGCGCGGCGAGGCGATCGGCGCCGAGGCGATCCAGATCTTCCCGAGCGCGCCGCAGACCTGGCGTGCGACCGCGCACACGCCCGAGGCGCTCGCGCGCTTCCGCGAGCTGCACGCCGCCTCTGCGATCGGTGAGGTCTGGCTGCACAACATCTACCTCGCGAACCTCGCGACCGAGGATCCCGAGATGCTCGAGAAGTCGGTCGCGTCGGTGGTGCACGCGCTCACGGTCGCGGACGCGATCGGCGCGCGGGGCGTGGTGCTGCACACGGGGTCGCACAAGGGGCGCGGGCTGGACGAGGTGCACCGGCAGGTCTGCGAGACGCTCGCACGCATCCTCGACGCGGCCCCCGGGAGCGCGAAGCTCGCGCTCGAGAATGCCGCCGGGCACGGCGGCGTGATCGGCGGGAAGTTCGCCGAGCTCGGGACGCTGCTGCACACGGTGCGCGACCCGCGCCTCGCGGTGTGCGTCGACACCTGCCACGCGTTCGCCGCCGGCTACGACCTTGCGGACCGCGAGGGCCTCGCGATCACGATGACGGAGTTCGACAGCGAGATCGGGCTCGAGCACCTCGCGGTCGTGCACGCGAACGACTCGAAGCTGGCGCTCGGGAGCGAGCGCGACCGGCACGAGAACATCGGCGACGGGCACATCGGCCGCGAGGGCTTCCGCACGATCGTGGAGTCGGGCGCGTTCGCGGGGAAGGCGTTCCTGCTCGAGGTGCCCGGGATCCCCGACGAGGCCGGGAAGCAGGACGGACCCGACGCGGAGAACGTCGCGCGGCTGCGCGCGATCCGCGACGGCGGCGAGTGGCCCGCGCACATCGCGAAGCCCGCGGCGAAGGGCGCCGTGCGCGGAGCAGCTACGAGGCGCGGACGCTCCGCGGCTGACCGGCCATCGAGAGGAACTCGTCCTCCCAGTGGAGGATCTCCACGAGTAGGTCGCGCGTGACGCCGCCCGTCTGGGTCGGCACGCCCTCCTGCTCGATGAGCGGCATCAGCGCGTCGGCCATCGCCTGGTGATCCATCTCGGGGTCCGTGCGCTCTTTGCGGATGCGGACCTCGAACTCCATCACGAGGTCGACGAGCTCGGCGGGGATGAAGCCGCCCAGGTCTTCGGAGACCATCTCCGCGATCCAGTCGGCGCCTTCCTCGGCGAGCTTCTTGTCGAACGCCATGCACGTCCCTCCGGTGCGTGTCGGACCGAGCGTAGGGTGCGCGTCGAGCCCGCGGCAACGCCGCGCGGCGGCGCCTAGAAGAGCACGTGCTCCGCGAACAGCGCGCCGACTTCGTCCGGGGTGAGGCCGAGCACCTCGGTGGCGACCTCCCAGGTGTGCTCGCCGAGCAGCGGGGCGGCGCGGCGCAGCTCCACGGGGGTGCGTGAGAGGCGGAAGCCCGAGCCGTCGTAGGCGCGCCGGCCGGCTTCGGGGTGGTCGAGGTAGACGAAGTAGCCGCGCGTCTTGAGGTGCTCGTCGGCGAGCACCTCGCTGGCGCTCAGCACGAGCCCCGCGGGCACGGCCGCCGCCTGCAGCCGCTCGATCGCCGCCGGGCCGTCCTGCTCGCCGGCCCACGCAGCGAGCGCGTCCTCCAGCGCGTCCTCGTGCTGCTTGCGCGCGGCGAGCGTGGCGAAGCGCGCGTCGGCGGCCCACTCCGAGTGCCCGCACGCCGCGGCGAGCCGCCGCCACTGCGCGTCGTCGAGACAGGCGACGACGAGCCAGCGGTCGGGCCGCGCCGCGTCCTCGCGACAGCGGAACGCGCCGTGCGGTGCCGCGTACGGCACGCGGTTGCCGGAGCGCCGATACTCGATGCGGGCGTTGTCCCACGCGAAGAGCGGGCCCCCGAACGCCGCCGCGGACGACTCGAGCTGCGACATGTCGATGAGCTGCCCCTCACCCGTGTGCCGGCGGTGGCGCAGCGCCGCGAGCAGCGCGATCACCGCGTGGATGGGGTTCACGACGTAGTCCGGGTAGTTCGTCCCCACGCCGACCGGGTCGCGGTCGGGGAACCCTGAGAGGTAGTTCACGCCGCAGATCGTGGAGAGGATCGCGCCGAAACCGCCGAACTCCGCGTGCGGGCCGGTGAGCCCCTGCATCGGCTGGTACATCGCGACGATCCCGGGGTTGGCGGCGTGCACGGTCTCCCAGGTCATGCCGATCTGGCGCACGGCGCGCGCGGTCATGTTCGTCATGAAGAGGTCGGCCCACTTCACGAGCTCGATCCCAAGCTCGTGGCCGCGCTCGGTGGTGAGGTCGATCGTGATGCTCTTCTTCTCGGCGTTGAAGTTGTTGAAGTAGCCGGAGACGTTCAGGCTCGCGTTGCCGACGGGCTTCGGGCCGCCGACGCGCAGGCCGTCGGGGCGCTTCTGGGTCTCGACGCGGATCACCTCGGCGCCGAGATTGGCGAGGCTGCGCGTGCCGATCGGGCCGGCGCCGTACCAGGTGAGGTCGAGCACCTTCACGCCGTCGAGCACGCGACGGGCGCCGTTCGTCGAAGGCTGCGTAGTCGTCATCGCGCGACCCCTCCCACGCCCTGCGCCCGCAGCTCAGCGTCGGTCGCGCCGAGCTCGCCGAGCACTTCGGCGGTGTGCTCGCCGAGCAGCGGCGCCGGCCGGCGGAGTGTCGCTGGCGTGCCGCGCAGTTGCCACGGCGGTCCCGGGTAGCGCAGCCGGCGGCCGCGCTTTGGATCGTCGATCTCCACGAACCACTCGCGCGCTGCGAGCTGCGGACTCTCCGAGATGTCTTGCGGTGACGAGACCATACCGATCAGCAGCCGGTGCCGCTGGCCGCGCTCGTACAGCTCGCGCTTGCCGTGCTTGGCGCAGAAGTCGCGCAGCACCTCGTCGATGTGGGCGAGGCGCGTCGAGATCGCCTGCACCTGCGAGGGGTCCTGCAAGGCCTGCAGCAGCAGCCCGCGGTTCATCGACTCGCGGATGAAGGTCGCCCACGGCTCCTCGCGGAGGTCGGAGCGGTAGCCGAGCGCATCCATCAGCGAGAGCACGCCCTCGAAGCCGGAGCCCGCGGTGCCGGCGGCGAGCATGTAGACGAAGCCGTCGGCGGCGTGGTAGAGGCCGACCCCCGGGATGCGCGTGCCGCCGATGCCGAGGCCGCCGTTGCGCTCGCGGTCGACGCCGAGGATGTCGGCGCTCATCATCGCCGTCTCCTGCGCCATCGAGAGCGCCTCCTGCACCGCGACCTCGACGCGCTGGCCCTCGCCGGTGGCGTCGCGATGGAGGAGCGCGGCGACGATCCCCGCGGCGGCGTTGATCGAGGCGCACGTGTGGCCCTGCTCATCGGCGATGCGCTCGGGGGGCCCGTCCGGGAAGCCAGCGAGCGTCATCACCCCGGACATCGCCTGGCCAACGATGTCGGCGTAGGCCCAGTCCGCGTGCGGGCCCGAGAGGCCCCAGCCGGTGACCGAGGCGCGCACCAGGTCGGGGCGCGTGGCGTGCAGCGCGTCGTCGTCGAGGCCGAGCGCCCGCGCCTCTGGGCGCTGCCAGGAGTCGAGCAGCACGTCGGCGGTGGAGAGCAGGCGCAGGAAGAGCGCGCGGCCGCCCTCGCTGACGAGGTCGAGCGCGACGCTGCGCTTGTTCGCGTTGAGCAGGAGGAACTGCAGTCCGTTCTCGGGGGGCTCGACGCCCGGCAAGAACGGTGCGTAGAGGCGCGCGGGGTCCCCCACGAGCGGCTCGACCTTGATCACGTCGGCGCCGAGGTCCGCCAGGAGCCGGCCCGCGTAGTGCCCGATCGGGCCGCTGGTCTCGACGACGCGGATGTCGCTGAGGGCGCCTGCCATCGACGCCCTACCTGGCCCGCGGAGCGGGGGTGCCGGGGGCCACCATGGGCCGAGCGCCCTCGCGCGGGCGGACGGGTAGCGGAGCGGAGCGGGCCATCGCATTCCCCTCGAGCGCGGGCGTCGGGAGCGGGGCGATTGTCCGGGGCCCCCCCGAACCTGTCAACGAACCCACGACCGAGGCCCCTCCACGTCAGGGTTGTGCGTTGTGTCCCTCGATCACCCCGGGCCTGCTGCGAGCGCCCCGGCGCGCGGGGTGCGTGGCGCGCCCGGTGGCAGGCCGCCGGGGGCGGGGCCGCGGCCGTCGCTGCGCAGGGCGCTCGAGGTCTTCGGCAACCCTCGGTACCGCTCGCTCCGGCTCTCCTCCACGTTCTCGTTCACCGGCATGAACATGCAGCACGTCGCGCGCGCTGCTCGCGTGGGAACTCAGCCACAGCTTCACGGCGATCGGCGCGATCTCGCTGTCGTTCGGCCTGCCGATGTTGCTCTTCTCGTTGCTCGGCGGTGCCATCGCCGACCGCGTCGAGCGCAACCTCTCGATCTGGACGCAGGCGGCCACCGGCGTGCTCGGCCTCGTGACCGCGGTGATGATCACCACCGGAACGATGACGCTCGAGATCCTCTTCGTGCTCGGGCTCGTGCAGGGGACGTTCTTCGCGCTCGGGATGCCGGCGCGCTCGCCGTTGATGGCGCTGGTGGTCGGTCCCCATCAGCTGCTGAGCGCGATGGCGCGTTCCAACGCGTCGATGAACGGGATGCGGCTGATCGGCTCGGCGGTGGCCGGGGTGCTCGCCGGCTCACTCGGGATCGACGCGGCGTACTACCTGCAGTCGCTGATGTACGTCTTCAGCGTCGCGTTCCTGGCGGCGGTCCCGTCGGGGCTCGAGGGGGCGGCGGCGCGCGAGCGGCCGCGGGGCAACGTCGCGCGCGAGATCGGACGCGGGCTGCGCTACGTCGCGGCGGATCCGCGGCTGCGCGTGCTGATGACGATGGGGTTCGTGCTCGCGTTCTTCGGGATGCAGTACGTCATGTTGCTCGCCGGGTTCGTGCAGCGCGACCTCGGGGAGGGCGAAGCCGCCGTCGGGATCCTCATGTCGATCTCCGGGGTCGGCGCGCTCTTCGGCTCGGTCGCGATCGCGATGTTGACGGACTTCCCATGGAAGCCGCTCCTGCAGATGGTCGCGGGGGTGCTCGAAGGCTCTCGCCCGTGGGGCTCGCGCTCGCCTCCGGGCCGTGAGGGTTCGCGGGGGCGATCAGCGCGATCGTCGTGCTCGGCTTCACGCTGAACAGCTACCAGACGCTCAATTCGGCGATGGTGATGGAGGCCGCCCGGCCCGAGTACTACGGCCGCGTCACGAACATCATGATGCTGACGTTCAGCAGCATGTCGGTGATGGCCGCGCCGCTCGGCGTCGTCGCGGACGCGGTGGGCGCCGGCACGCTCTTCGTCATCCAGGGTGGGCTGATCGTCGTCTCGATGCTCCTGCTCTCGCTGCTCGGCCCTGGCTACATCTTCGGTCGCGTCGGCGGGGGTGCCGGTCGCGGGGCGGCGATGCGCCGCTCGATCGCACCGCGCGAGGGCGCCGGCATGGTGCCGGCCGCGGGGGATTGCGCGCGCGAGCCGTCGCCCCGACGCCGCGTCGCTGGAGCCGCGGCGACGTGCGGTGGGGAAGCACGTCGTCTGCTGCATCGACCGACGACGCGTCGGGCCCGGCCGCGACCCATCTGCCCGACCATGCCGCCGTCGGCGGGTCGGCCGTCGGCGACCACGCCGCCGGCGATCCGCCTGCCCGTGCTCCACGCACGGCCGTCTTGAGGTCGCTCTCCGCCAGCACCTAGCATGCGCGCCATCGCCGGAGGAGGTGATCGCGTGGCCTGGCAGGACGAGTACCGCTCGAAGCTGATGGCCCCCCGAGACGCTGCGCAGCTCGTGCGAGCGGGTGACAGCGTCTACACGCCGATCGGCGGGGACGCGCGGACGCTCATGCCCCACCTCTTCGCGCGCATCGTTGAGCTGGGAATGCGGGTCAAGATCCGCGCCTGTTCGGCCACTCCGGCGCAGGAGTGGTTCCTCGACGACTACGCCGACCTCGGCTTCGACCTGGCCGTGGAGATCTTCAGCGGCCCCACGGGCCGCATCGCGCTGCAGTCACGCCGCGCGGACTTCTATCCCCAGCTCTTCTCGAACCAGTTCAACGTCTACGACCACCGGCCCGGGCAGATGGAGTCGATCGACGTCTTCACCACAGGGTGCGCCCCGCCTGACGCGGGCGGCTACGTCCACTTCGGCGGCCAGCCCTGGCACAAGGGTGACTTCGTGCGCCGCGCGCGGACGTCGATCCTCGAGGTCTGCCCGTTCCTGCCGAACATCCGCACGACGGAGCGCGTGCACGTCTCCGAGGTGAGCGCGTTCATCGACACCGAACTGACCGAGCTGCCGCCGATCGCCCCGCGGCAGCCGCCGCCCGAGGTCACGACGATCGCCGGCTTCGTGAACGAGATCCTGCGGGACGGCGACACGATCCAGATCGGCGCCGGTCGCACCGCCACCTTCCTCGTCTCGGCAGGCGCGTTCGCGGGCAAGCGCGACCTCGGCTGGCACTCGGAGATCACGCCGAACGGGGTCGTCGAGCAGATGATGGCGGGGGTGGTGAACGGCGCGCGCAAGACCGTCGACCACGGGATCGCGATCACGACGACGGTCAACCCGCGCACGCCCGAGGAGCTCGCGTGGCTGACGCGCCCCGACGCGCCGGTCGAGACGCGGCCCGTGCGCGAGGTGAACTCGATCCTCGCGGTGGCCGCGCAGCACCAGATGACCTCGATCAACAACGCGTTCACCGTCGACCTCACGGGGCAGATCTGCTCCGAGTCGCTCGGGACGACGGTCTACAACGGGACCGGGGGCCAGCCGGAGTTCCACATCGGCGCGTTCGTCTCGCCCGGCGGGAAGGCGATCACGGTGCTGCCGTCGGCGGCGACCGGCGGGGTGATCTCGCGGATCATCCCGCGCGTCGAGGACGGGCAGTTTGTCACGGTGCCGCGCTCGTTCGCAGATCACGTGGTCACCGAGTATGGGATCGCGCGGCTCGCGGGGAAGAGCCAGCGCCAGCGGGCGCGCGAGCTGATCGCGATCGCGCACCCCGATCACCGCGCGGATCTGAAGCGGGCGCTGCAGACGCTGTACTACCCGAGTAGCAGCCACGCCGCGATCGTCGACTAGAGTCGAGGGAGGAGCACGGGGCGATGGGTGCTGAAGCGAACCTGAAGAAGCTCAAGCTCGAGCTTGGCGCACCCCCGGCGCCCCTGGCGAACTACGTGCGCGCGGTGCGGACGGGCGACCTGCTCTTCCTCGCGGGGCACGGGCCGCGGTCGATCGGCGGCAGCCGCGTGACCGGCAAGCTCGGGGTGAACATGACGGTCGAGGAGGGATACGCCTGCGCGCGCAGCGTCGGGGTGCAGCTCCTCGCGACGATGCGGCAGGAACTCGGCTCGCTCGACCGCGTCGCGCGCGTCGTGAAGCTGCTGTGCATGGTGAACTCCGCGCCCGAGTTCAACCGGCAGCCCGAGGTCGCGAACGGGTGCTCGGACCTGTTCGTCGAGGTGTTCGGCGACGCGGGGCGCCACGCACGGTCGGCGGTCGGGATGGCGGACCTGCCGAACGGGATCGCCGTCGAGATCGAGGCGGTGGTCGAGGTGCACGACTAGCGGCGGTCGCGGCCGGCGGCCGAGCGCGGCGGGGTCGCGCGGCGGCCGATCGCCTTCGCGCAGCACGGCGGGCCGGAAGCCCGCCGGTCGCCGCGAGCGTTACGGCTGCGGGTCGCTGCGGCCGAGCGTGGCCATCAGCTCGCGCCACTCGCCGGGCGACATGCCGACGTCGCGGTGCGTCACGGTCTCGCCTGCGAGCATGCGGCGCACCGCTTCCATCGCCTGCGCGGAGAGCTGCGCCCCGCCGAGCCGGTAGTTGCGGAACGCCGCGGCCGCGAGCGGCACCCAGCGGTCGAGCACGTCGAGCAGCACGTCCGCGTACGCGCGGATCTCGTACTGCGCGTGGGCGTCGGCGCGCAGCCGCACGAAGTGCATGAAGTTGTGGAGGTCAATCTTCCAGTACCACTGCGTGTAGAAGTTGAGCGAGAGGTTCATCCGCGCGAGCTCGCGGGCGAGCCCCTGCTTCGACTCGTCGAGGCGCTCACCCTCCGCCGTCTCGTTGAGCAGCTCCTCGTAGTCTGCGTAGGCGCGCTCGGCGTCGTCGCGCAGCACCTCGAGCACCCGTGCCGCCTCGTCACCGCCCAGCACGTCGCCGCGGCCCTGCCGGTTCGTCGTCGACTGCGCCGCGAGGTGCTCCGGCGCGGGGATGTAGAACTCGCGATCGAGGATCGAGTACCGCGCGGAGTATTCGTTGACGTTCGCCGTGCGGTGGCGGATCCACTGGCGCGCCACGAAGATCGGCAGCTTCACGTGCAGCTTGATCTCGCACATCTCGAACGGCGTGGTGTGCCAGTGCCGCATGAGGTAGTTGATGAGGCCGGCGTCATCTCGCGTGCGCCGCGTGCCGCGGCCGTAGGAGACACGCGCCGCCTGGACGACGGCGGCGTCGTCCCCCATGTAGTCGACGACGCGGATGAAGCCGTGGTCGAGCACGGGGAGCGGCTCGTAGAGGATCTCCTCGAGCGCGGGGACGGTCGGGCGCGCGGTCGGCCGGCGGTCCGCGCGCATCTCGTCGATCTCGGCGCGCTGGCCCGCGGTGATCCCGGCGTCATGCGGCGTCGCGGCGGGGCGCTCGGGCGTCGTCGTCATCCGGATCCCCTCATCGCGAACAGATGTTCTGGACGTGGATCTTATACGAGTCCCGGGCGCCCGGCACAAGCTCGGCCGCGGCGGGGACGTCCTCGGCGCGCGCCGGGGGAGCATGGGGGGCGGGGACGGCGGGCTGACGGTACCGGTCCCCGCCGCGCGTCCACATTCCGTCCACGTGCCGCCGGTGCCCGCGCGCCGGGGCCGCGAGCCGCGCTCAGTCCGAGGCGAGGGCGCGGATCCGCGCGGCGACGCGGTCGTTCGGCTCCCAGAGGCGGCAGTCCGTCTCCATGTCCTCGAGAAAGGGCCCGACGCACTCCTGGCCGTCGCGCACGATGTGGGTGCAGAGCATCAGGAACGGGTCGTTCGGGCGCGAGGAGTCGAGCGTGCGCCGCAGCCAGCGGCAGTCGATCGCCATCCGCGGCACGCGGCGCTCGGGCGGGGGGAACGGGCTCACCGGGTCACTATACCCGCGGTCCCGGCGGCGACCAACGTGCGGGACGCGGGCGCGCGTTCACGAAACGACAACACGCGCGCAACGTTCCCCACATGAGCGCCGCGTAGCGTCGGTGCCGAGGCGGGGTGCGGCGTCCGGCACGCCGCGCCGCCTGGGCTGGAGGCCGACGATGATCCTCGGGAAGAACTGCCCGCGCTGCCGTGGCGACCTCTCTCGCGTCTACGACCTGGGCGACAGCTACCTCTCGTGCCTGCAGTGTGGCTACGTGGGCTATGACGCGCCGGCGATCGCGGTGGCGCCCGCGCCGTCCGCGAGCGCGCCGCGCAGGCGCCGTCGACGGGGCCGCGCCGCCGCCGCGTCGGTAGGATCCGGCCATGGTGGAGGGGACATCCGGAGCCGCGCGTTCCGAGCTCGTCTGCGCCGCGACGGGTGAGGTCAGCGAGCGCACGGAGCTCCTGAACGGCTTCCTGCAGCTCGTGCTCGACGGCGAGGTCGTCGGCGAGGGCGAGCGGTGGCGCTGCTCGTCGTCGCTGTCGTGGCGGCTCGGCCGCACGGGCGAGGTGATGCTCGAGGAGGGCGACCTCGCGCTCGAGGACGGGGACACCGAGCTCTTCGCGGTGCTCGAGGCGGGGACGGCGGAGCCCGAGGCGGAGACGGGCTCGGCGGTCGTGCGCGCGGTGTTCACCGTCGACGGGGCGCGCGGCGACTGGGTCGTGCCAGGCGATCGCGTGACGTGCGACCTCGTGATCGGCGCCGAGTCCTGGCGCGGGGAGCTGCGCATCCGCGCCGCAGCGCCGGCGGGGTAGTCAGGGGAGCGCGGGCCTCGCGCGTCGACGGCAGGCCGTCACCGCGGCGGTTCGCGCGCTCGGCGGGCTGTCACCCGCCCCGGGACGGCGGGCAGCCCGCGGCGCTACCCCTCGTACTTGCGGAAGATCGCCGACGAGTTCTGCCCGCCGAGGCCGAACGAGTTCGAGAGCACGACGCGCAGCTCGGCGGCGCGCGCCTCGTTCGGCGTGACGTCCAGGTCGCAGTCGGGGTCCGGCACCTCGTAGTTGATCGTCGGCGGCACGCACTGGTGCTCGAGCGCGAGCACCGAGGCGACCGCCTCGATCCCGCCGGCGCCGGCCGCCAGGTGCCCGGTCATCGACTTCGTCGACGAGATGCGCACGCGCTGCGCGGGCGCCACCCCGAGTGCGATCTTGATCGCCTCGGTCTCGGTGCGGTCGTTGTACGGCGTGCTCGTGCCGTGCGCGTTGATGTAGTCGATCTCCGACGGGTCGATGCCGCCGTCGCGCATCGCGCGGGTCATCGCGAGCGACTGGCCGTGCGCGTCGGGGGCGGTGTCGTCCGTCGCGTCGAACGACCAGCCGACGCCGACGAGCTCGGCGTAGACGCGGGCGCCGCGCGCGAGCGCGGACTCCTCGGACTCGAGCGTGAGCACCCCGGCGCCCTCGCCGAGGATGAAGCCGTCGCGCTTCGCGTCGAAGGGCCTGGAGGCGTGCTCCGGGTCCTCGTTGTTCTTCGAGAGCGCGCCGAGCCGCCCCATCGACGAGAGCGCGAGGGGCGTCACCATCGCCTCGGCGCCGCCCGCGAGCACCACGCGCGCGTGGCCCAGCCGGATCAGCGAGAGCGCGTGGCCGAGCGCGTCCGTGCCCGAGGCGCACGCCGTGTTGATCGTCGTGTTCGGGCCGCGCGCGCCGATCTCGCGCGCGAGCCGCGCGGAGCCCATGTGCTGTCCCATCCGCGTGATGATGAACGGGTCGACCTTCGCCGAGCCGCGCTCGAGGTAGGTGACCCACTCCGGGCCGATGTTGAAAACGTCGCCGGAGGTCGCCATCACCACGCCGATCTCGTCGCGGTTCTCCTCGCTGACGGTGATGCCGGCGTCGGCGAGCGCCTCCATCCCGGCGGCGGTCGCGAACTGCGCGAAGCGGCCCGTGCGGCGCACCGTCTTGCGATCGAGCACCGTCTCGGGGTCGAAGTGCTTCACCTCGCCCGCGATCTGCACGAGCAGGCCCTCGGGGTCGAACTGCTGCACGCGGCCGATCCCGTTGCGGCCGGTGTGCAACCCCTCCCAGAACTCGGGGACGGTGTTGCCGATCGGGGTGACGGCGCCGAGCCCCGTCACCAGGACGCGGTGGAGGGTGCGGGTGGGTCCGGAGGGCATCGGTAAGCTCCGAGGCGTGCGATCGCGTGCGGATTCGATCCTACCGCCGGGAGCGCGGAGGCGCCCGCTCGGGACGCACACGCGACGGGAGGACCGGCCCGCCGCGGCTGGTCCTCCGGAGGGGAGAGCGGGGAGCGGGCTAGACAACTCGCCGGCGAGAACCCGGAGCATCACGGAGACGTCGGCAGCAGCTTGGCCGACGTCACTCGTCGCGAGAATAACAATCGAGAAGGATCGATCGGTATAGGCGTGGTCCGGGGCGATCGACCAGCCGATCCACACCTGGTGGACCGCGCCGGGCACGCTGCTCTCGCAGCACGAGTACGGCACGCGGCCCGGCCGGGGCTTCGCCGGCGGCTGGTCGTGGATGACCGGGTCGCACTTCCCCGCAGAGTTCGCGACGGCGCTCGCCGCGAGCGGCGAGGGGACGTGGGGCGCGCGGCTCGTGCGGCTGCTCGAGAAGTACCCGCACTTCGCGGTGCTCGGAAGTGAAAGCGAGTGCCTCCCCTACCCCGAGAATCGCGTCGAGCTCGCAGACGAGGTCGACGAATTCGACGTGCCGCGTCCGAAGGTCCCGTGCTCGTTCGGGGAGAACGAACGCGCGCTGCGCGCGGAGGAGCAACGCCGCGGCCGCGCGGTGCTCGAGGCCGCGGGCGCCGAGGAGATCTTCGTCAGCGAGGGCACCGATCACGCGCTCGGCGGATGCCGGATCGGGGACGACCCCGCGGACTCCGTGGTCGACGAGAACCTCAAGGCGCACGATCACCCGAACCTCTACATCTGCGACGCGAGCGTCTTCGCGACCTCCGCCGGCGCGCAGCCCTCGCAGACGATCATGACGCTGGCGGCGCGGCTGGCCGATCACCTCATCCGGTCGCGGCACCGCGGGTGACGGAGCGCGCCCGGCTCGAGGGTCCGATGCACCGTTCCGATCGACGGTCGCGTGCGACCCACGCGCTGTCGGCCCGCGTGAGCAGCCGCGTGCTCCTTGCGCAGGTCGAACGCTCGTCTGCCGGGCGATGATCCGACCTTGCCGCCGGTGTTCGCCCTGGTCCACGGCGGCCTGGTCACCCCCGCGTGCGGGACCGTCGGACGGGACGTTCCGCGCGCTATGCTCGCGCTCGTCAGCGTCCCCTGACGGCGACCGCTGGTCTCGCGAAGGCCAGACCATGCAACTCCATACTGACCAGCCTGCCCGCGCGCCCTGCAAGGACGAACATGAAGAAGCTGCTGATCGCCAACCGTGGCGAGATCGCGATCCGCATCATCCGCGCCGCCGAGGAGCTCGACCTCCCGACCGTGGCGATCTACTCCGCCGACGATGCCGAATCGCTGCACGTCAGCAGAGCCGACGAGGCTCATGCGCTGGCCGGCCGCGGTGCGGCGGCCTACCTCGACATCGAGCAACTGCTCAGCGTCGCGAAAGACGCCGGCTGCGACGCCGTGCACCCGGGCTACGGGTTTCTGGCCGAGAACGCCGAGTTCGCGCGTCGCTGTGCCGAGGAGGGCATCACCTTCGTCGGCCCATCGGTGGAGGCGTTGCGGCTGCTCGGTGACAAGGCGCGTGCGCGCGAGCTCGCCCGAGAGCACGACGTCCCGGTGCTGCCCGGTAGCGCCGGTCCGGTGACCGCGGACGAGGCCAAGGCGTTTCTGCGCAGTCTCGGCGAGGGCGCCGCAATCGTGATCAAGGCCGTCTCAGGCGGCGGTGGTCGCGGCATGCGCGTCGTGGAGCGCCTCGAGGATGTCGAGGACGCGCACGCGCGCTGCCTGTCCGAGGCGCTCTCCGCGTTCGGCAACGCCGACGTCTACGTCGAGCAGTTGATCCCACGCGCCCGCCACATCGAGGTGCAGGTGATCGGCGACGGCAGCGGTGCGGTCAGCCACCTGGGAGAGCGCGAGTGCAGCATCCAGCGGCGCCACCAGAAGCTGATCGAGATCGCGCCCAGCCCGACGTTGAGCGCGGAGCTCCGCGACGCGATCACCGCAGCCGCGGTCCGGCTGGCCGAGGCGGTGTCCTACCGGAGCCTGGGCACCTTCGAGTTCCTCGTCGACGCGACGGCGGATGCGCCGGACAACGGTGCGCGCGCGGGAGCCACGCGCGCGCCGAAGCGACGCGCGCAGCCGGCCACGAAGCGTGGAGCACGAGCGGTCGCGACCACCGGCGCGCTCGTCGGAGCCCTTCGGCAGGCTCAGGGCGGGCAGAACGAAGCGAGCGCAGGCAGATCCGGAGCGCCCAGGAACTGGGTCTTCATCGAGGCGAACCCGCGCATCCAGGTCGAGCACACCGTCACCGAGGTCGTCACGGGGGTCGACCTGGTCGTCGCCCAGCTGCGCCTCGCCGCGGGCGAGACGCTTGCCGAACTCGACCTCGAGCAGGCGGCGGTGCCGCCGGCGCGGGGCTTCGCGATCCAGGCGCGCGTGAACACCGAGCGGATGGATCCCGACGGCAGCGTGCGCCCCACCGGCGGGCAGCTGGCCGCGTTCGACCCGCCCTCTGGTCCCGGCGTGCGCGTCGACACCTACGGGGTGCCCGGCTACACGACGAACCCGAACTTCGACTCGCTGCTCGCCAAGGTAATTGCGCACTCCGGCTCGGGCGGGTTCGTGGTCGCCTCGAAGCGGCTGGCCCGCGCGCTCGACGACTTCCGACTCGCCGGGCTCGAGACGAACATCCCGTTCCTGCAGCAGGTGATCGCGCACGACGACTTCGCCGCGCAGGACGTCTACACGCGCTGGCTCGACCAGAACCTCGCATCGCTCACCGTGTCCCGGAGCGCCCCGGAGAGCGATCGCGCGCCGCAGGTCCGGGCCGGGGCGGACATCAACCGCAACGACCCGCTCGCGTCGCTCAACTTCTTCCGCAGCGGTCAGCCGACCCGGCAGGCCGGTCAGGCCGTGGAGCAGCGCGTGGTGGGGCCGCCGGGCACGGAGCCGGTCGCCGCGCCGCTGCAGGCGACGGTCGCGCAGATCCTCGTGTCGGAGGGCGACACGATCCGCACAGGCCAGGTCATCATCGTGCTCAGCGCGCTCAAGATGGAGCACGAGGTGACCGCGCAGGTCGGCGGCGTGGTCCGGCAGCTGACCGCCGCCGTCGGCGATACGGTGGCCGAGGGGCGGCCGCTCGCGTTCGTCGAGGTGATGGAGGTCGGCGCCGCCGTCGAGCAGGTCGCGCAGGCGGTCGACCTCGACTACATCCGCCCGAGCCTGCAGGCGGTCTACGACCGCCGCCAGCTCACGCTCGACGAGAACCGACCGGAGGCCATCGAGCGGCGACACCGCCGCGGTCGACGCACCGTCCGCGAGAACCTCACGCAGCTCATGGATCCCGACTCCTGGGTCGAGTACGGGCAGCTGACGGTCTCGACCCCGCGCAGCGGGCTGACCGCGGAGGAGCTGATCCGGAAGACGCCGGCCGACGGCCTGGTCGCCGGCATCGGGTCGGTCAACGGCGACCTCTTCGACGAGAAGCGCGCGCGCACGATGTTCATCTCCTACGACGACACGGTGTACGCCGGCACCCAGGGCGGGCGCGGTCACGACAAGACCGACCGCATGGTCGAGCTCGCCGACGAGCTCTCGCTGCCGCTGATCTTCCACGCGGAGGGAGCCGGCGCGCGTTCGGGGAGCGCGCCGCCCGAGGCCGCGCAGGATGCCCCGAGCGGTCGCGGCCACCCGGCCACGCGCACCTTCGAGCGGATGGCGCAGCTCAGCGGCAAGGTCCCGATGATCGGGGTAACGGCGGGCTGGTGCTACGCCGGCAACGCCTCGATCCTCGGCCTCACGGACCTGATCATCGCGACCGAGGACTCGCTGATCGCGATGGGTGCGCCCGCGACGATCGAGGGCGGCGGGATGGGGATCTATCTCCCCGAGGAGATCGGCCCGACCTCGGACACGGTGCCGGCGGGGACCGTCGACATCCTCGTGAAGAACCAGGACGAGGCGATCGCGGCCTCGAAGAAGGTGCTCTCCTACTTTCAGGGATCGATCGAGCACTGGGAGGTCGAGGACCAGCGGCTCCTGCGCCACATCATTCCCGAGAACCGTCACCGCAGCTTCGACATCCGCGCGCTGATCCGGATCCTCGCCGACAAGGACTCCGTCCTGGAACTGCGTCCGCAGTTCGGGGTCAGCATGGTCACCGCGTTCGTCCGCATTGAGGGTCATCCCTTCGGGCTCACCGCGAACAACAACGCCTACCTCGGCGGCGCGATCGACAGCCCCGGGTCCGACAAGGTCGCGCGGTTCTGGCAGCTCTGCGACGCGTTCAACATCCCGATCATCACGCTCGTCGACACGCCGGGCATGATGGTCGGGCCCGAGGTGGAGCGCACGGGGCTCGTGCGGCACTGCAGCCGCCTCTTCGTCACCGGCGCGAACCTCGAGACGCCGCGGTTCAGCGTCATCCTGCGCAAGGGCTACGCGCTCGGATCGATCGCGGTCATGACCGGCAGCGGCCGGGCGCCGACGTTCACCGTGACATGGCCCGAGGGCGAGTTCGGGGGGATGAACATCGAGGCGAGCGTCCTGCTCTCGAACCGCGACGCGCTCGCGAAGATCGAGGACATCGACGAGCGCGCGGCGGCGTACCAGGCCGCGGTGGATCGGGCGTATGAGCGCAGCGGTGCGATCACCGCGGCCTCGGTGTTCGGCGTCGACGACGTGATCGACCCGGTCGAGACGCGACGGTGGATCGTCAAGGGGCTGCAGTCGGTCCCGCAGTCGGAGCCGCTGCGCAGGGGACGGCGGACGTTCCTCGATACGTGGTAGGCCGCGCGCGTCCCCGCCGGTGCCCCTGGGCCGAGCTCGACCGGCGGCGGATGCCGCCGGCGGCTCGCCGGTGTGAACGGAACAAACCTCAGCTCACCGCCTGCTTCACGAACGCCGCGATCCGCTGCTCCGCCGCGCGGGTCAACGTCTTCAACGCGAAGTCGACCCAGTTCAGCGTGGCAGACTCCAGGTCCTCGAGCCCGCGCCACGGTCCCTGCCTGCGTACCAGCTCCGTCGTGTCGAGCCCGTTCACCGACTCGGCGAGGGCGTTGTCGTACGAGTCGCC